>JBJEBN010000001.1:0-24095 GCA_051870095.1 Candidatus Cryptobacteroides sp.
GGTATCCACGTTCGGTCAGGATAAGCGCTGAAAGCATCTAAGCGCGAAGCCGTCTTCAAGATGAGACTTCATTAAGGGCCGTGGGAGACGACCACGTTGATAGGCAGGAAGTGTAAAGACAGTAATGCCAAAGCTGACCTGTACTAATAGCCCGAAATCTTCCTCCGTATCGGATACCTTAGAAAAGCGACAGCTAAAGAAAAGTTTAGCGGCTAAAGAAATAGGTATCAGGAGAAGTAACGCTGAAGAAAGAGCAACACACTCAGGGGTTGACTCAAGAGTTATGGATGAAAAGAGATTGCATGGCGAGAGCCATGGCATCGAAATCTCTCTCAATGACATACTGTGGCGGTTATAGCGGTGAGGATCCACCTCTTCCCATTCCGAACAGAGAAGTTAAGCTCACCATCGCCGATGGTACTGCCCCACCAGGTGGGAGAGTAGGTAGCTGCCACTTTCTTCGAACACCCTGTCATCTTTCGATGCCAGGGTGTTTTGTATATTATGATACCTTTTCCTGATAATCTGACAGGACCATCAAAAAGAGCCCGACCGGTCACCGGTGAGCTGCTTTCTGTTGAGTCTGCTTGGGGATTGCTGACTTACTTTCAGATACTTTCCCGGATGTTATAATGGTTCCGCTCGGCGCTGTTCCGTGAAATCATCTCGCAGATGAATCCTGCAAGGAAGAGCATTACGCCTATTACCAAGGCGACCAATGCAAGATAGAACAGAGGCTGGTCTGTCACAGGTCTGAATTTCATGCCCTGGGCCTGGTTTACAAGCTTTGCTATGATGAGCCAGATTGCAATTATTCCTCCTATTATGAATGTCATCAGCCCTGTGAAGCCGAAGAAATGCATAGGCTTCTTGCCGAATGTGCTCAGGAACCACAGTGACAGAAGATCGAGAAAACCGTTCACAAAGCGCTCGATGCCGAATTTGCTCTTCCCGTATTTCCTTTTCTGATGATGTACAGGCTTTTCTGTAATCCGGTCGAATCCTGCATTCTTGGCGAGGTATGGAATGTAACGGTGCATCTCACCATAAACCTCGATGTTCTTGACAACCTCATTTCTGTATGCCTTCAGTCCGCAGTTCATGTCATGGAGCTTGATGCCGGTGATCCATCTCGCTGTTGCATTGTATAGCTTTGAAGGCAGATTCTTCGTGATCTTGTTGTCCTGACGATGCTGCTTCCATCCGGATACGATGTCATATCCTTCTTTAACGACCATGTCGTACATTTCAGGAATCTCCTCAGGCGAATCCTGAAGGTCTGCGTCCATGGTCACGACCACCCGTCCTTCGGCCTGCTTGAAGCCGTTGTAGAGAGCAGCTGATTTTCCATAGTTACGCCTGAACGAGATGCCTCGGATATTCTTGTTCCTGAGTGAAAGTTCCTTGATTACTTTCCAGGAACCGTCCCGGCTTCCGTCGTCGACCATTATGATTTCGTACTTGTATCCCTCTCTGTCCATCACTTTCTCAATCCATCCTACAAGTTCCCTGAGGGATTCTTCTTCATTGAAGAGGGATACTACTATGGATATGTCCAGGTTGAAATCTGCTGTCATGGCCTGCCCTCCTATCTGTTGTTGTCCGCAAACGGATCACGGCTTGGAATGCTTCTCGACAGGATGCCGGAAAGTATCGTTCCGTATATTGTACAATATATAAGGTTGCTGAAGAATGAAATCTGCGGCATTCTTTCCATCATGCTGTCAATCATGCTCATCGAATTTGAATCAAGGAACTTTGAATACATCTCCACGGCGCTGTTGAATTGCTCGGCCGTCAGGTCTGTACTTATGTAGGCTATGTTGGCAAATGTTGCCGCAGCAAATATCAGGGCGGAAAGCAATGAGACCAGGACACCGAACCTGAAGGTCGTGCCGTTAGTCGCTTCTGGATTTTCCCTTACAACCTTTTTCATATAGAACATCATAAGCCATATGCAGCCTGCGAACTTGGCACACCAGAGAATGGCATTGACTAGAGTTGATACTATTACGGGTATTTCGAGCGTAGATATGAATTGAGTGAGGAACATATAGGCTGTGGATATGGCACCGAGGGCCAGTCCGGCCACAGCTGCTGTGTTCAATAATCTGTTTTCTTTCATTTCCTCAAAATTATATTTTAACAAAGGTAATCATATTTATAAAAAAGTCCATAAATTTGCCGTCCAATCATCTGAATCTGTGCCAGGATTCAGCTCTGATTCATTTCCGGAATATCAATTTTGCACATACCATGAAACCGAACATGAAAATCTTTGATATATTTTCGCCCAAGGGCGATATCAAATGATTTTCATCGTGAGAGTGAGCGATAGCGAACGGCTATCATACTCTCACAAAATTAAAATTTTTGATAGTATGAAACAAAGAACAAAGGCAATCCATTTTTCATATCAGCATCCTGACCCTTACGGGGCATTGAACATGCCGGTATATCACACTGTGGCATATGAGTTCCCCAATGCGGAATATATGTCAGATGTTTTCTGCGGAAGAGTCGAAGAACCTGATTATTCCCGAGTGACGAATCCGACCGTTACCTATTATGAAAACAAGGTTAAGGAAATCACAGGAGCTTCGGCAGTATTTGCGTTCAGTTCTGGTATGGCGGCCATCAGCAATACTTTGATGGCTCTTGCTTCAGCCGGCAAGAACATCGTGGCATCAAACCATATGTTCGGAAATACTTGGCTTCTGATTACTGAAACACTGAAGCGTTTCGGTGTTTCGGCAAAAATGTGTGACCTGACCAATCTTGAGCAGGTGCGCTCGGCAGTAGATTCCGGCACATGTTGCATATATGCGGAGATTATCAGCAATCCTCATATGGAAGTTGCTGATTTGAAGGAGCTTGCCAAGATTGCCCATGAGGCGGGGATTCCTTTGGTTGCAGATTCTACGATGATTCCTTTCACTGAGTTCAGTGCTGCTTCCCTCGGGGTTGACGTGGAGTTGGTGTCAAGCACCAAGTACATATCAGGAGGCGGAACCTGCGTAGGAGGACTTGCAATAGATTACGGGACCGTCCCGAACTTCCGTGATGAGATGAAAGCACTGCTTCTGAATCTCGGAGCCTACATGACACCTCATGTCGCCTATATGCAGACTCTCGGACTTGAGAACCTCGATGTCAGGTACAAGGCACAGGCAGCGTCCGCCCTCCATATCGCCCGGGAACTCAACAGGATACCTGCCGTACGCAGGGTCAACTATGTCGGTCTGGAGGACAATCCTTATCATGATATTGCACGGAGGCAGTTCGGCCCTACGGCAGGAGCAATGATCACCATTGACCTCGAGGACAAGGCTGCATGCTTTAGGTTCCTGGACAATCTGAAGCTCGTATACCGTGCCACCAACCTGTTTGACAACAGGACACTTGCCATCCATCCTGCGAGTACAATTTTCGGAAACTTTACTCCGGAACGCCTGAAAGAACTTGACATATACGATACGACCATCCGTCTGAGCATCGGACTGGAAGACCCTGACGACCTGCTGGAAGACATGATCCAGGCTTTGAACAACATTTGATGACATCTTCCATGGAAAAATACGATTTCGACAGAATCATAGAGCGTCGCGGAAGCGGCGCATTGAAGACGGATGCCCTTGCTGAAAGATATGGGAATCCTGACCTGCTGCCATTGTGGGTGGCCGACATGGATTTCGAGACACCTCCTTTCATCGTTGATGCCATCAAGGAAAGGCTCTCGCATCCGGTTTTCGGCTATACCGTCACCCCGGAGGACTACTATCCTTCCATCTGTGACTGGCTTCACGATCATCATGGATGGACTGTCAGGAAGGAATGGCTGACCTACATTCCCGGTATTGTAAAAGGTATAGGCATGGTAGTCAACGCATTCCTGAAAGAAGGAGACAAAGTCATTATCCAGCCTCCGGTATATCATCCGTTCAGGATAGTGCCTCAGGAAAACGGCCATGAAATCGTATGGAATCCTCTGATTGAGAATCCGGACGGCTCATATTCCATGGATTTTGACAACCTTGCATCGGTATGTGACGACAGATGCAGGCTTCTGATACTGTCTAACCCTCACAATCCTGCCGGAATAGTATGGGACAAGGAGACTCTCAAGAGGCTGGCAAGGTTCTGCGTAGACCATGACATCCTGGTCATTTCTGATGAAATACACAGTGATATGGCCCTTTGGGGCAATAGACACATCCCTTTCGCATCCTCCTGTCCTGAAGCTGCATCGTGCAGCATTACATTCGGGGCGCCGTCCAAGACATTCAACATTGCCGGCATTGTAAGCTCCTATGCGGTAGTCCCGGATGACAGCCTGAGAAAGAGATTCTTCAGCTATCTGAAAGCCAATGAATATGATGATCCGTCAATATTCTCCACGATAGCTTCAATAGCAGCCTTCCGCAAAGGAGAGCAGTGGCGCAGGCAGATGATTGCATATGTGGAGAAGAATATTGACATGGTCATTGATTATTGCGCAGCCAATATTCCGCAGATAAAGCCGTTGAGACCGCAGGCATCTTTCCTCGTGTGGCTGGATTGCCGTGGTCTTGGCCTCGACCATGATTCTCTTGTAAGCCTCTTTGTGGACAAGGCCGGTCTTGCCCTGAACGACGGAGAAATGTTCGGACAGGGAGGACAGGGGTTCATGAGGATGAATGTGGCTTCTGCCAGACTTGTCATATCTGAGGCACTGGAGCGTCTGCGTCGTGCGGTTGAAGGTCTCAAATGAAAATAAAAGATTATACATTCAAAGAAAATTATTAAATTTGCAACCTTGTATTTTAATCAATAATATCATGATAAACATTACATTTCCTGACGGTGGCGTGAGACAGTATGAGAGCGGAGTCTCAGCCTTTGACATTGCACAGAGTATAAGCCCGAAACTTGCGGCGGAAGTCCTTGCTGCAACAGTGGTCACAGCTGGCGACACCACAGGAAAAGGAACGATATACGACATTACTCGCCCCATCCTTTCAGATGCATCCATAAAACTTCACAAATGGGAGGATCCGGAGGCGAAGCATGTGTTCTGGCATTCATCATCTCACCTTCTCGCAGAGGCTCTGGAAGCCATCTATCCGGGTGTGAAGTTCGGTATTGGACCTGCTATCGAGAACGGCTTCTACTATGACGTGGATTTCGGCGACAGGCAGATTGCAGAGGCAGACCTCAAGGCTGTGGAGGATAAGATGATAGAGCTCGCACGCTCAAAGGAGGCCTTCACAAGGATCGAGGTTTCCAAGGCTGATGCCATGAAGACATTCACCGAGAAGGGTGACGAGTACAAATGCGAACTCATCTCTGAGCTTGAGGACGGAAAGATCACTTTCTACACCAATGGCCATTTCACCGACCTTTGCCGCGGACCTCACCTCAAGGACACTTCCGTGATCAAGGCCGTGAAGCTTACATCCATAGCCGGAGCATACTGGAGAGGTGACGAGACCCGTCACATGATGACCCGTATTTACGGTATCACATTCCCTAAGAAATCCATGCTCGACGAATATCTTGTCATGCTCGAGGAAGCCAAGAAACGCGACCACCGCAAGCTCGGCAAGGAAATGGAGCTCTTCACTTTCTCACAGAGAGTGGGCCAGGGACTTCCTCTATGGCTTCCGAAGGGTACAGCCCTGCGCGAGCGTCTGGAGAATTTCCTCCGCAGGCTCCAGAAGTCCTACGGCTATCAGCAGGTCATAACTCCGCATATCGGAAACAAGGACCTCTATGTGACATCCGGACACTATGCGAAGTACGGCAAGGACTCATTCCAGCCTATTCATACACCTCAGGAGGGTGAGGAATATTTGCTCAAACCGATGAACTGCCCTCACCATTGCGAAATCTACCGTTCAAAACCACGCTCATACAAGGACCTGCCTCTGAGGCTCGCCGAGTTCGGTACCGTTTACCGTTATGAGCAGAGCGGTGAGCTTCACGGACTTACGAGAGTCCGCAGCTTCACGCAGGATGACGCGCATCTTTTCTGCCGTCCTGACCAGCTTAAGGAAGAGTTCTGCAAGGTCATCGACATCATCCTCTATGTGTTCAAGACATTGAATTTCAATGAATACGTGGCTCAGATATCTCTCCGTGACCCGGACAACAAGTCCAAGTATATCGGAACTGATGAAAACTGGGCTAAGGCCGAGGCCGCAATCATCGAGGCCGCAACCGAGAAAGGTCTGAATACCGTGGTAGAGTATGGAGAAGCTGCATTCTACGGTCCTAAACTTGACTTCATGGTCAAGGATGCCATCGGAAGAAAATGGCAGCTCGGTACTATTCAGGTGGACTACAACCTTCCGGAGCGTTTCGAACTTGAATATGTCGGCAGCGACAACCAGAAGCACCGTCCTGTCATGATACACCGTGCACCATTCGGATCCCTTGAAAGATTTGTGGCTGTTCTGCTTGAGCATACAGGTGGAAAGCTCCCTCTCTGGCTGACTCCGGATCAGGTCAACATCGTGCCAGTCAGCGAAAAATATGAGGATTATGCAAAAAAAGTTTGTGATTTGCTGAATAATTCCGATATTCGCGCCTCCGTAGATGACCGTAACGAGACTCTCGGCAAGAGAATCCGTGAAAGTGAGCTTCAGAGAATACCTTTCCTCGTTATTGTAGGTGAGAAGGAAGTCAATGAAGGTACGGTCTCTGTCAGGAGACAGGGAGGAAAAGATGAAGGTTCAATGCCGGTTGACGCATTCGTCTCTTTGGTGAGCAAGGAGATTGAGAGTCAGCTGTCATACTGATATATATTAACTTAAAACTTATAGGAGGATTTTTTTATCGCAGCACCATTTAAACCATCCGGACCGCGTTTCAATGCACCGAAACCGGCAGGAAATGCGCCTTCACGCCCGGTTCAGAGAACCGATGCCAAGAAAGATGAAGGCGGATTGAGAATCAATCATGAGATAACTGTCCCAAGAGTGCGTCTTGTGGGTGAAAATATTCCCGAGCAGGGTGTCTTCCCGACATCCGAGGCACTCAAGCTTGCTGACAATCTCGGACTTGATTTGGTGGAGATAAGCGCCAAGGCTGATCCTCCAGTATGCAAGATCCTTGATTATCAGAAATATCTCTATCAGCAGAAGAAAAAGGCAAAGGAGATGAAGGCCAATGCCGCCAAGATAGTGATAAAGGAAATCCGGTTCGGTCCCAACACCGACGAGCACGATTTCCAGTTCAAACTCAAGCATGCCCAGGAGTTCCTTCAGGAAGGCTCGAAGGTTAAGGCTTCGGTTTTCTTCAAGGGCCGTTCGATTCTCTACGCAGATCAGGGAGAGAAGCTTCTTCTGCGCTTTGCAGTCGAGCTCGAGGAATACGGAAGGGCTGAGCAGATGCCTAAGCTTGAGGGCAAGAGGATGATGATGATGATCTCGCCGGTAAAGAAGAAATAAGCACCAAGTGATTGGGTACAATAATTATTAACAGTCAAAAAATTTAACTATGTCAAAAATGAAGACCAACTCCGGTTCAAAAAAGCGCTTTGCACTTACCGGAACGGGAAAAGTTAAGAGAAAACACGCTTACAAGAGCCACATTCTCACCAAGAAGACCAAAAAGCAGAAAAGGAATTTGACTCATGTCGGCCTCGTAGCAAGCGTCGATGTAAAGAGGGTCAAAGCTTTGTTGGCCATGTAATTCCACAATACGGATTACTATTTATCAATTAATGTCAAACTTGGATTGCAGTAGAAAAGCTCCCACGAGGGACACTGCCTCCATAAAACAGTTAAATTTATGCCAAGATCGGTAAATTCAGTTGCCTCAAGGGCACGCCGCAAGAAGATTCTCAAAAGAACCCGCGGTAACTTCCTTTCAAGAAAAAATGTTTGGACGGTAGCAAAGAACACCTATGAGAAAGGTCTTACCTATGCTTACCGTGACCGTAAAACCAAAAAACGTTCATTCCGTTCTCTCTGGATCCAGAGGATCAATGCAGCTGCCCGTCAGTATGGTATGACATACTCACAGTTCATGGGCCGCATCGCAAAGCAGAACATCGGACTGAACCGTAAGGTCCTTGCAGACCTTGCCATGAACAATCCTCAGGCATTCGAGGCTATCATCAACTCTGTAAAGTAGCATTGGGTTGATGAGCCTGAAGGAGATATACCATAACAGATGGGTAAGGTTCGTTTTCTGGGCCATACTCTATGTGCTGTGGGTTGTCTGGCTCGGAAACTATTGGTGGCTCTTCGGCCTTATCCCGATTTTCGACTACCATATCACCCGTAAGGTGAAATGGCTGTTCTGGAAGAAGGAGTACAAGGAAGGGGAAAAGCGCAATGCACTGCTCGACTGGCTCGATGCCATAATCTTCGCAGTGATTGTCGTTACATTCATCAATATATTTTTCTTCCAGGCATTCAAGATTCCTTCATCTTCGATGGAAAGTTCACTCTACACGGGTGACCATCTTTTCGTCAGCAAGCTCGCCTACGGACCGAGGCTTCCCCAGACACCTCTTACAATTCCGTTCACACACAATGTGATAGGACAGAAGGAATCCTATTCGACCCTTATCCAGAATGACTACAGGAGGTTGAAAGGATTCGGTGATGTCAAGGAAGGTGACTATGTGGTATTCGGTTTCCCGAACGGCGATTCAGTTCTTGTAAAGGCTCCGGCGGATGACTACTATGCAGTGGTCAGGACACTTGGAAGAGACTATGCCATAAAGCATTACGGTCCTGTCAAGGTTCGTCCGTCAGACAAGAAGGACCATTATGTCAAACGCTGCGTTGCAGTGGCTGGAGATACGCTCAGTATAATTGACGGCTATGTATATGTCAATTCCGAGCGCCAGCAGGTCTGGGAAGGAGTGCAGAATACCTATTCTGTAGTGACTACGGGACAGCGCATCAATTCAGTGAATCTCGACAAGCTCGGACTCAATGTCGCTGAACTCTGGTTCGATCCTTCACTCCCGGGATATCCTGCAATGCCGCTTACGGAAAGCATGCTGGAAACGGTCAAGTCCTATTCCAATGTGGTCTCGGTTACCAGGAACGTGGATGTGTGGCCACCGGATTATCCTGATTCGGATCTTACGATTTTCCCGTTCTCTGCTAATTTCAGATGGACAAGGGACAATTTCGGGCCGCTCTGGATTCCTTCGGAAGGAGCTGAAGTGGAACTGACGCTTGCAAATCTTCCACTTTATGAGAGGATCATAACCGCTTATGAAGGAAATGACCTGAAGGTCGAGGACGGAAAGATATACATCAATGGAGAAGAGGCTTCGACTTATGTCTTCAAGCAGGATTATTATTTCATGATGGGAGACAACAGGCACAACTCCCTCGATTCGAGATACTGGGGCTTTGTCCCTGAGGACCACATCGTTGGAAAGCCTGCGCTCATCTGGTTGTCGCTTGACGCCAACAAGAAGTTTCCCAAGAATGTGAGATGGCGGAGATTCTTCAAATTTGTATAGAAATTTTGCAAATGCGATTTTTTTATGCGATATTTGCACCCCGCTAATTATGAATTAAATAAAAATAGAATATACAATGGCAAAGGTTTGTCAAGTTACAGGTAGAAAGAGAATGGTTGGAAACAATGTTTCCCATTCCAAGAGGCGCACAAAGCGCATTTTTGCCCTCAATCTGAAGAACAAGAAGTTCTGGTCAGAGGAGGAGCAGAGGTTCATCACCCTCAAGGTTTCATGCAAGGGCATGAGGAATATTGAGAAGAACGGTCTCGAGGCAACGGTAAGGGACGCTCAGAAGAAAGGATTTATTAACCTTGTTTAATTTTTCGGATTATGGCAAAGAAAGCTAAAGGTAACAGGGTGCAGGTCATCCTTGAGTGCACTGAGCAGAGAGAGAGCGGTGTACCGGGTATCTCAAGATACATCACAACAAAGAACAAGAAGAACACGACTCAGCGTCTGGAGCGTATGAAATACAATCCTTACCTGAAGAAGGTCACTCTTCATCGCGAGATTAAATAATTAAGGAGGAATTGATATATGGCAAAGAAAGCAGTCGCAACCTTCAAGGCCGGTGTACAGAAGAAAGTAGTAAAGTGCATCCGCATGGACAAGTCTCCGAAAACCGGAGCTTACGTCTTCACCGAGGAGCTCGTTGACGAGGACAAGACCAAGGAGTTTTTCTCCAAGAAATAACAATTCTTTTGAATGATTGACGACACGGTTGGAATCTTTTCAGCCGTGTCGCTTTTTTATACACTTTGAAATGATTATATTTGCAGGTTAAACATTGCATTTATGGGTATATTTGACAAAGGTGTGAAGAAAACCAACAGAAGCTTCTTCGACAGGCTTTCAAGAGCTATTGTGGGCAGGACAAAGGTGGATGATGATGTCCTTGATGCCATGGAGGAGGCTCTCGTGGCGACGGACATGGGTGTGGATACCACGATGAAGATTATTGAAAATCTTGAGGAGAGGGTCAGCAGGGACAAATATGTGTCTCAGGAAGAGCTGGTGGAGATGCTCCGTGTTGAAATAGCATCCCTTCTCAATGTCGGAAATGAGGCGGATGATGCTCCAGCCGTTCCGTTCGACTTCTCACACAAACCTTATGTGGTGATGGTTGTCGGAGTGAATGGCGTTGGCAAGACGACGACAATCGGCAAGCTCGCAGCCAGTCTCGTGGCTCAGGGAAAGAAGGTTGTTCTCGGGGCTGCCGATACATTCCGCGCAGCTGCAGTTGACCAGCTCACTATCTGGGCCGAACGCGCCGGAGTTGACATAGTAAAGCAGGAGATGGGTTCTGATCCGGCATCCGTGGCATATGATACACTCAAGTCAGCTGTAGCGAAAGGTGCTGACGTCGTGCTCATTGACACTGCAGGACGCCTTCACAACAGGATAGATTTGATGAATGAGCTGACAAAGATCCGTAATGTGATGAGAAAGGTGGTCCCGGATGCTCCGCATGACGTTCTTCTTGTACTTGACGCATCGACAGGACAGAATGCTTTCCAGCAGGCAAGGGAGTTTGCACGTGCGACTGACATAACGTCGCTTGCCATCACCAAACTTGACGGAACGGCCAAAGGCGGTGTTGTCGTAGGAGTTGTCGACCAGTTCCGCATCCCGGTTAAGTTCATCGGAATAGGCGAGGGAATAGACGACCTTAAAGTCTTCGATAAGAAGGAGTTCGTGAATGCTCTGTTCTCCATGGACGACCTGGAGAGATAAATGGACAGAAAAAATTTTTGACAGTATGAAAATATCTTACAATTGGTTAAAGGATTATCTTGAATGTAACCTGACCCCAGAGGAGGTGGCCGCTGCGCTCACTTCCATCGGTCTTGAAGTGGACTCTCTTGAAACAGTGGAGGAAATTCCCGGAGGTCTTGCCGGAGTGATTACAGCTGAAGTGGTTGAGTGTGTTCCTCATCCTGATTCTGACCATCTGCATATTACAAAGCTTAATACAGGTGACCATGAGCTGCTTCAGGTGGTTTGCGGGGCTCCGAATGTGGCAGCCGGTCAGAAAGTACTGCTTGCTACTGTCGGAACCGTTCTCGGAGAGGATTTCAAGATAAAGAAATCCAAGATACGCGGAGTGGAATCTTTCGGTATGATCTGCGCTGAGGACGAGCTCGGAATAGGAACATCACATGACGGTATCATGGTGCTTGAACCGGATACGCCTGTCGGAATACCTGCAAAGGATTATCTTCACCTTGCTACCGATGCGTTGATTGAAATCGGCCTTACTGCCAACAGGGTCGATGCCGCTTCCCATATCGGTGTGGCGAGGGACCTCTATGCATATCTTGTGCACAACAATGTTCCGTGCAAGCTTGTGCTTCCGGAAGTCAATGCATTCCGTGAAGGAGAGGGGGATGCAATCCCTGTTGAGGTGCTTGCGAAGGACGGTGCTCCGAGGTACACCGGTACTACGATAAAGGGCGTGAAGGTGGCTCCGTCTCCGGAGTGGCTTCAGAAGAAGCTCATTTCTATAGGACTCAGGCCTATTAACAATATCGTGGACATAACAAATTTCGTCCTCATGGAGACAGGACAGCCTCTCCATGCATTCGATGCTGCGAAGATAGGTGGAAGGAAAGTTGTGGTCCGCTGGGCTGCTGAAGGTGAGAGCTTCACGACTCTCGACTCAGTTGCAAGGACGCTTTCTGCCGCCGACCTCGTCATTGCTGATACGGAAAGGCCTATGTGCCTTGCAGGTGTATTCGGAGGCGAGGATTCAGGAGTCACTGAAAATACTACCGAGGTCTTCCTTGAGAGTGCGTATTTCAATCCTGTGTCCATCAGGAAGACTTCCAAGAGGCATGGACTCAAGACCGACGCTTCATTCAGGTATGAGAGGGGTGCCGATCCGCTTATCGTGAACTATGCTTCCCGTAGGGCTGCTCTTCTGATTCAGGAGATTGCCGGAGGAGAGATTGTGGGCAAGGTTCAGGAATTCTATCCTGAGAAGATTGAAAGGAAAGTCGTGGACCTCGACTATGCAAGAATCGAGAACTTCATCGGAAAGAAAATCGGCAAGGAGAGCATCGAGACCATCCTTGAGGCTCTTGCCTATGATTTCCTCGAGAAGAGGGAAGACGGTTCGAAAGTTGCCGTTCCTTCATATATGATAGACGTTTATCGCGAGTGCGATGTCGTGGAGGAAATCCTCCGTATCTACGGCTACAACAATATCGAGCTTCCGAAGGCAATGAAGATGTCCGTAAATGCTCCGGTTAAACCTGAGCCAGAGCGCGTCAGAAGGGTGGTTTCAGATTTCCTTGCGGCAAACGGCTTCGTGGAGACGATGAACAACTCCCTTACCAAGTCGGAATATTATTCCAAATTGAAGACTTTCCCTGAAGAGAAATGCGTCAGGATACTCAATCCTCTCAGTTCAGACCTCAATGTCATGAGACAGACTCTTCTTCTGAACGGTCTTGAGGTCATTGCATACAACATCAACAGGCAGATTACCAACATCCGGACATTCGAATACGGTTCCGTATATTCATTGGTGCCAGGCGGTGACGGCAAGACTCTTGATTCATATGAGGAGCATACCTGCTTTGCAATGTTCATCAGCGGACAGCCTGACAAGTCATGGCGTGTGGACCCGGGCAAGGGCAGCTATTTCCAGCTCAAAGGTTATTTGGAACTGCTTCTCAAACGCTTCGGAGCAGACCTTTATTCGATGCCTTCGGAGCCGGCTCCGGCAGACATCTTCTCAGAGGGACTGAAATACACTCTTCCTGGCAGCCGGAAGGAACTTGCCGTGATGGGTACGATTTCACCTGCAAGACTCAAGCAGTTCGGTATCAAGCAGCCTGTATTCGCAGCCGAGATCAACTGGCCTGTATTGTTCGAACTTGTCAAGAGGGACAAGATCAAATATTCGGAACTTCCTAAGTTCCCTGAGGTAAGGCGTGACCTCGCCCTGCTTCTTGACGAGTCCGTCAGCTATGCAGACCTGCGTGCCTGCGCTTTCCGTACCGGCAAGAAGATGCTCAAGCAGGTATCCCTCTTCGATGTGTACCGTGGTGACAAGATTGCCCAGGGCAAGAAGCAGTATGCTTTGAGCTTTGTCCTTCAGGATCTTGAAAAGACATTGACTGACAATGACGTGGAGAGGATGATGAACAAGTTCCTCGCTACATTCCAGAAAGAATTCGGCGCAGCGTTGAGGTAATGAAAAGACGCTGTCTCCATATAATATGCGGCATTGCCCTCGTCCTTTCCCTTATCGGATGCAACAAAGGACCGAGGGTTATTCCGCGTGGAAAGATGGCAAGGATATATGCGGATATGTTTGTCACCGACCAGTGGATAAACATTACCCCGAGTGTAAAACGGATTGCCGATACTTCCCTTGTTTATGAACCAATATTGGAAAAGTACGGCTACACTTCCGAAGACTATCGCAGGAGCGTGGATGTGTATATGAATGATCCTGAACGGTTTTCAAGGATTCTGAGGACAACGGTGGAAATCCTCGACAAGGAAATCGCCGGATTGAAGGAACTTAAAGAGGAGCTTGACAAACCTAAATTTGTCATAAAGACAGATTTCAAGGCGGAGGATTATTTTCCTTTCCTCTCGTCTGAACCATATGTCCATTTCTATGACAGTCTCACTGTTGAATATGACACTACGGGTTTCTACCGTTTCTCGTCTTTCGAGCGCGCGGACACCATCTATGACAGACTTGAGATGATTGTACGGGCCGACACCCTGGCCTTGGGTGATTCTTTGGCTGAAACCGTGATTCCAGCAGAACCGCAACAGATGGAGAAGCAGGAAAATCCTGAGATACATGATGAGTTGAAAGTGCTGGACAATGTGGAAAATCGGGACAAGGCGCGTCCGGTGCGTTCTTCCTTCAGGTCATCAAGGGATTCTTCAAGGCTTGCAAGGAAGATGATTCCAGTTGAAAATAATTGAAAATGAGTGATATACAAAGAATAACAGCATCCTGTGTCTATACTTTGGAGGATGAAAGGCCGCTGAGAAATGCCTTTGTGGAGTATGACCGGACTGACGGAACGATAGTACGTGTCGGAGAATGTGAGGATGGGGAGAGCGTACCTGATTCCGCTATTGTCCCTGGATTCGTAAATTCACATTGCCACTGCGAGCTTTCACATCTGCACGGGAAGTTCCGCAAGGGTACGGGTATGGCTGGATTCATCGACCAGATCAATGCTCTGCGTGACTGGGCCGGGAACGACGTAAAGGAGAAGCTTGTCCGTAAGTGGATGGACAAGATGTGGGAGGACGGAGTTTCCGCAATGGCGGACATATCTAATGATGAATCTTCTTTTGCGGTCAAGGCCGGTCACAGAATGTATACCCGGACATTTCTGGAAGTGTTCGGCACTGAGCCTGAACAATGTACACAGGTGATGGCTGATGTTGCCATGCTGAATGAAAAGGCCCGGGAATATGGTATCGATGCTGCTCCTACGCCGCATTCATGCTATACGATGAGTCCGCAGTTGCTTGCAGCCTCGGCCATGGAGGGAATGAAGTCTGGTTTCCTGTCATATCATTCACAGGAAAGCCGGGAGGAGGAGGATTTCATACGCTATGGTTCAGGGGCCCTGCATGAGAACAGAAAGAGGGCTTCCATGTCCACTCCGGCACCTACCGGAGGATCTTCTCTCGATTATTTCATCAGGACTATCGCCAATGTGCAGCCTGCTCCTTATGATGCCCATGTCCTGCTTGTCCACAATGTGTGTCTGGAACAGGAAGATATAGACCAGGCAAAGAATGTTTTCAAAAACTTGTACTTTGCCGTGTGTCCACTTTCCAATATATTCATACACAATGCATTGCCTCCTATTGAACTTATGAGGAAGAATGGGCTGGCCATAACGGTCGGGACAGATTCCCTTTCAAGCAATGACGATCTGGACATGCTGGCAGAAATCAGATGTCTCCATGAGAATTTCCCTGCAGTCCCTATGGATGAGATTTTCAGATGGGCCTCACTCAATGGAGCGCTTTTCCTCGGCAAGGAGGATGTTCTGGGAAGTCTTGCTCCGGGCAAGCGTCCAGGAATTGTGATGATTGATGGATTGGATTCAGACGGCGGCGTAACAGCTGCCAGCCGTTCAAGAAGAATAATTTAGGATTGTGTGGTATGCTTCATTTCAATGATATCGTATTCGGACCAATTTTCAGCCGGAGGCTGGGTAATTCATTGGGTATGAACATCCTGCCGGTAAAAGGCAAGATGTGCAATTTCGATTGTGTATATTGCGAGTGCGGCTGGAACAGGGATGGAATGGAAAGCGGAAGGCGCTTCCCTACCGGAGCAGAGGTAGAGGCGGCTTTGGAAACTTCCTTCGCAAAACTTGCGGCTGAAGGCGTGAAGGTGGATTCCATCACGATGTCCGGCAACGGCGAACCGACACTGAATCCTGATTTTCCTCAGATTGTGGATTCGACCCTGCGTTTCAGGGATAGGTATTTTCCTCAGGCCAAGGTTTCGGTGCTCTCCAATGCCACCATGCTCGGAAAAAAGGGAGTCCTGGAGGCATTGAAGAAAATAGACAATCCGATTTTGAAGGTGGATGCATCAACGGACGGACTCGTGTCAATGATAAACAAACCTTCCGGGAACTACCGTCTTGAAACGGTGCTGGAACATCTGGAGGAGTTCGAAGGTAATTTCATTCTTCAGACAATGTTCCTGAAATCTCCTGATTTCAATACTGCCGCTCCGGGGGCTCTTGAAGGTTGGTATGAGATTGTGCGCAGGGTGAGGCCAAGGGAGATAATGGTCTATACTATAGACAGGGAGACTCCGGACAAGAGGCTGGGCAAATGCTCAGTAGAACAAATGACTGAATATGTGAAACCCCTTCTTGACGAGGGATTCAAAATACAGATAAGAGGCTGATGAGAGTTGTTGTACAAAGAGTTTCAAGAGCATCGGTAGCCGTTCCCCAGGAGAATTATGTATCCTCAATCGGCAAAGGATTGCTGGTGCTAGCGGCTTTCGAGGATGGTGACGGAATTGAGGACATCGAATGGACCGCAAGGAAGATTGTGGCCATGAGAATATTTGACGATGAGAATGGCGTCATGAATCTTTCTGTCAGGGACGTGGATGGAGAAGTGCTGATAGTAAGCCAGTTCACATTGTTCGCATCCACGTCGAGAGGCAACAGACCATCCTATGTGAGGGCAGCCAGTCCCGATGTCGCGGTGCCGTTGTACGAACAGTTCATCGCACAGGTGCAGGCACAGCTCGGAAAACCAGCAGGACGGGGGATTTTCGGAGCCGACATGAAGGTTGATCTCCTCAATGACGGTCCTGTCACTATAATAATGGATTCAAAATTGAAATTTTAGCATATTTTATCATGGATTATTTGAATAAATACGGGTACTGCCCGAATATGGATGCCATCGAGAGATCCCTTGAGCTTATTGCATCCAATCTTTCCAACTTAGCAACCGACGAGGTCTATAAATCATGTTTCTCCATGATGGACCTTACCACTCTCAAGACTGACGACACACCGGCTTCCGTGGCGAAACTTGTCGAGAAAGTCAACTCTTTCCGCCAGTCATATCCGGAATGGCCTTTACCGGCTTCGATTTGCGTATATCCCAATTTCGCATCGGTGGTAGCTTCCACAAGGAAATGCGATGTGAACGTAACCGTCGTGTCAGCCTGCTTCCCTTCATCGCAGAGCTTCCTCGAAGTAAAGCTTAAAGAATGCGAACTTGCAGTGAAGGCTGGTGCAGATGAAGTTGATATAGTGCTGGCTCTCAATTCTTTCCTTGCAGGTGACTATGAGGCAGCCTCGGAGGAAATCCGTCAGGTCCGCGCATGCATAGATGCTGCCGCAGCAGGGCAGGGAAGGCATGTTCATCTCAAGGTCATTCTTGAAACAGGCCTTCTGAGAAAGCCTGAGGCTATTGCGCAGGCTTCATTCCTTGCAATGGAGGCAGGTGCTGACTTCATCAAGACTTCTACAGGCAAGGTCGATGTGAATGCAACTCCGGTTGCCGCATATATAATGTGTGAATGTATTGCGAAATATTTCCAGGCAACAGGAAAGAAGATAGGATTCAAGCCTGCCGGCGGTATTTCTTCCGCTGCCGACGCCCTCTGCTACTACTCGATCGTTTCGTCTGTTCTCGGCAAGGAATGGCTTGACAGAAAGCTTTTCCGTTTCGGTGTCAGCCGTGTTGCCAACAGCATCCTTTCAGCAGTCGAGCAGAAGACAGTTTCATTCTTTTAACGGTTTCCGGCCCTTTCTTGAGGGCCGATTATAATGAAATTTGTTTGAGTTTGTATACAAATTCAAACAAATTTTTCAAAAAAATGTGCCTCAGAGACGCCTCTGGGGCACATTTTTTCACTTAATCGTGTATTTTTTTGTTACACGGATAATGCCCGGTAATTTTGCCTCCGTAATTAAAACTTAATATTTATGAGAGGTAAACTTAAAGTGATGGCGGCTACATTGGCGATTGTGTCATGTGCCAAAGAGGGGTTGTCTCCGGACATGGGAATAAATTACGAGTACGGAAAGAATATCCCTCATGAAATGATTGTGCTGGGTGACAGATTGCAGAACCCATACACGACGGAAAATATGACCAAGGCTTTTGCCTCGCTCTATCCCACCAAGGCAGACAGGGTTGACATAAAGCCAACGAACCTTTATGTCCGTTTCCTTCCGAGGACGGATGATGAGTACAGGATGCTGGAGGATCTCGGTCTGAACCTCCTTGACCATCCTCTTGATTATTCGATTGCCGTTGACGGAGACTGGTATCACGACCCTCAAGTGCCGGAGGAATCCGTAACATGGCAATACACAGTGGTCCCTTCCGGATTTTCATTTCCGGATATACCATATGAGGTCATAGATGCCTGCTATATAGCAGAGAACGATCCAGGAACGAAGTCTGACGGATTTGACTGGGAGGCAGTCGAGAGAGAGGCGTACAGGATTACGGGGAATGAAGACATGCTTGCTCCGCTTGCACAGACCAAGGCAGAGAAAGTCGCTCCTTCAGGACGGATAACCATCGTTGATGAAGACAGTTACGGAGGCAAGCCGTTCGGAGTCTCAGGAGTCAGGGTGTCGTGCAATTCGTTCGTGAAATTCGCGGATGCATATACGGACAGGGACGGATATTACAAGATGTCCAAGACTTTTGCTGCAAAACTCAGATACAGGCTTATATTCAAGAACGAGAAAGGATTCGCGCTCGGATTCAATCTCATCCTCGTACCGGCTTCCATATCTACGCTTGGAAAGTCGGGGCCCGAAGGAGTTGACATAACCGTCACGAAAGACTCGGAGACAAAACTTTTCAGACGCTGCGTCGTCAACAACGCTGCATACGATTATTTCCAGAGATGCTCCAAGGAGGATCTGAACATATCGGAGCCACCAGCCGACCTCAGGATATGGCTTCTGAACGGAATGGAAGCCAGCAGTGCACCTATGCTGCATCACGGTGCTGTGATCAGGGGAGACCTGTTCTCTTCCTTCCTCGGGAAATTCGCCTCGCTTATCGAAGCTTTCCTGCCTGACATTACAATAGGAACGAAGGAAAGGGACGACTACAAATCCCTTTATTCGGTCACCTGTCATGAGCTGGCACATGCATCTCATTTCCGCAAGACAGGTCTTGACTACTGGAACAATTACATCTACTACATCGTCGAATCATTCGTCCGTTCCGGCGGAATGACATACGGTGACAGCTCGACGGAGAAGGCAGGCTACTGCGAGATAGGGGAAATGTGGGCATATTACCTCGAAAGCAGGATGTACAAGGACCATTATGGCGGACAATTCCCGACATTCGGAACCTCCTTCTGGTTCTATCCGCAGATATTCCGCTATCTGGATGAACGGGGAATGTCGGTATCTGACATATTCTCCGTACTGAAACCGGAAGTCGTATCCAAGGATATGCTGAAGGGAGCCCTGATATCCTCCTTCCCTTCAAAGCGAAATGAAATCGAACAAGTATTCAGCAGATATGGCAACTGATACCTTTATCAGGAAACTGTCTGCATGTGTGGCGGCCCTGCTGCTTGCGGCATTGCCCGAGGCCGGAGCGAGGAAGTTCAGCATATCTACGGACATACTGGGATATGCCAATCTCGGAACATTTAACCTGGATGCTTCATATGCAGTGGCAAGGAGGTGGAGCCTGACTGCCGGGGTGAGATACAATCCGTTCACATTCAGGCAGGGCAGACCAGACCAGTTCCAGTACAGGCAGCAGTCCTACTCACTTGGCACAAGAGTATGGCCATGGCATATATGGTCAGGATGGTGGTTCGCAGGCAAGATACGATATCAGGAATACAATTTCGGAGGTATATTGTCTCCGGAAACAGAGGAAGGCGACCGGGTAGGTGCCGGGCTGTATGCAGGCTATACCCATATGCTTACTCCATGGCTCAACATCGAATTCGGTGCAGGCTTCTGGGCCGGAAGGGCATATTATTCCAAATATTCCTGCCCGACCTGTGGCTATACTCTCGAATCAGGAAGAAAATGGTTCCTCCTGCCGGATGACTTCATAATATCATTGGTCTATGTTTTCTGAGAGAATACCTATAATCTTGATGCTCAGTGTCTTTCTTGTCTCATGCTCTCCTGCCAGAAGGCTTGAGAACATCAGGTCCGGGAATCTGTCGCTGTCCATTTCAGTGCCTCAGGAGGAGCCTGAACAGGAGGCCGGGAATGAGGTCGTCATAGACAGCATCAAAAGCACTCTGTCCGAAGGTCCTGTCCTCATGAATGCCATAAGAGATTCAGAGTCGGGAGAAATGGTGGCTACGGATGTGATAAATGCATCCAAGGTGACTGCCCGTTTCAGGAATGTAGCCGAGAGGCAGGGCTGGGTATCCATCGAGTTCGACCTGACAGTCCCTCAGGAAATGTCTGATTCGAGATGGCAGCTGAAAATACATCCTGTGATGATTACGGAAGGAGACACTTCGAAACTTGACGCAGTGTTCATCACAGGCAAGGACTACCGTTCGGCACAACTGAAGGGCTACCAGAGATATCGCAATTTCATTGCTTCAATCATCACCGATACCACTGACCTGATCAAGATGAACCAGCTCGAAATATTCCTCAAACGGAATTTTCCCGAGACATATGCAATGAAGACAGATTCATCCCTGGTGAGTGAACCCTTTGCCGCGGACCTGTTCGGAGTCACCCAGGCGGAAGCCTTGAGACATTATACCAAGCATCTGAAGAAAAAGCGCAATGAAGGACGGAAGGCCCGCAAGGCCAAGGTGTTCGGAAAATATGTGAAAGATCCGATTGTAAAAGATGGAATCAGGCTCGATACGGTCATGGTGGGTGATGCAGGAGAATTCACTTACAGATATGTACATACTTTCCGATGCCGGAAGAGGTTGAGGAAGGCTGTCGTCAGGCTTGACGGAGCTCTTTACGAGAACGGTGAGATGAAAGTCAGGCTTCCGTTGGGTGATTCGCTAACATATTACATCAGTTCTTTGTCAACACTTGTTGACAACACTCCCAAATATCATGTGACAGTCCTGGAGAGGACGGTATATGACAATACGAAAGCTCTGATAGATTTCAACAAGGGAAGTTCTGAAATTGACACCCTGCTCGGGGACAATGCTTCGGAGCTGAAAAGGATAAGGCGCTGCATAGACGATGTCGTATCACGAAATGACCTGTGCCTTGATTCCCTTGTGGTCACGGCTTCATGTTCTCCGGAAGGTACCTATCAGAGGAACAGGGCTTTGTCGGAAGCCAGGTCCGGGACTGTGAAGGACTACATTTCTTCCTTCGTGCCGCCTGATTGGAAAAACAGAATCAGGACCTCGGCATTGCCGGAGAACTGGGAACAGTTTGCAAGGCTTGTAGCTTCGGACACTTTGATGGGAGATTCCGTCAAGAAGAAGATTGCAAGGATGACTGAAAGGATGGATGACCCGGATATCCTGGAAGCAGAGCTTGCATCCATGCCCCAGTACCGCTATATGAGAGAAAAAATCTATCCCAAGCTGAGGAGCGTCAAATTCGATTTCTACATGCACAGGGCGGGAATGCAGAAGGATACCGTGCATACATCTGAATTGGACACCACCTACATGGAAGGAGTCAAGGCTATGGAGGATCTCGACTACAAGAAAGCCGTGAAACTGCTCAGACCGTATTCCGACTACAATGCCGCTCTCGCGCTTATGGCCGCCGACTACAACAATACGGCTCTGGATGTGCTGGAAAAGCTGGAGGAGGACAGCGCCAGGACATGCTACCTTAAGGCGGTGATTCTGTCCCGTCTCGGTCTGATGGATGAAGCAAGGAAATATCTTGAATTGAGCATCGCATATGATCCTTACATGGGCCACAGAGCAAATCTGGACCCGGAACTTAATGAACTTGTAAAACAAATTAACATAAACAATCATGAATAAAAGAATCGCTATGGCGGCAATGGCTGCCTGCTGCATCATGGCTGCGTGCAGCGAAAAGATCGAGGTCAGCCACGAAATGGAAGGGATGGTGGCGGATATTCATTTCTGTGTGCCTGTACCTGAAACAAAACTTAGCGGGATTGTATCTGAGAATTCAGTCAACAGCCTTCAGATATTTGTATTCGGCCTCGACGGCAAGATCGAAGCCTATGGCTCTGCTTCTTCGAAAAGTCTGTCACTGACATGTACTACAGGAGAAAAAGACGTCGTGGCTCTTGTCAATGCGGCTCCTCAGAGGAATATACTATATCTTTCAGACTTGAAAGCCAGAACGACGGACCTTTCTGAAAATACGGGAGGTTATCTGGTCATGGAGGGTATTACAAGGAAGAAACTGAATTCTTCGGAGACGGTGACCATACCTGTATCACGATGTGCTTCCAGGGTGACACTGACCGAAGTCTCAACTGATTTTGAACTGGATGTATATAATAATATGGAGTTCAAGATTACCAAAATCATGTTGACCAATGTGGCAGGAGACAAACCAATACTAGGAAGCGGTGTACCATCCGTATGGTACAACAAAAGAGGGGAATCACCAGCTGCGTTGTCTCTGATTTCCGATGTTGTCGACAATGCTGTCGTTACCAAGACTGTTCGCTATACTACTCCTCATTATTTCTACTGCTATCCTAATCCGACCACTACTGACAGCACTAGCGAATCTTGGTCAGCGAGGAAGACTCGTCTTGTAGTTGTGACTACATTGGGTGGAACGCAGTATTATTATCCTGTGACCTTGCCTGTGCTTGAAGCCAACAAACTTTATTCTGTATCTTTAAAGGTTACAAGGCCAGGCTCGACTGATGTGGACATTCCGGTAGAGAAGGTTTCGGCTACCGTCAGCATTACGGTCAATGGCTGGGGGACAGGGGCGAATGTAAATGAAACCATATGATGATGCTATGAGAGGTTTCGCCAGGACAATGCCGGCACTGCTGCTGTATGCGGTAGTCTGTGCCGGCTGCTTTGTCAAGGAGGATAGAAGCGACTGCCCTTGCAGACTTCTTCTGGATTTTTCGGAGAATGATGTGTCTGTTGTAGATTCTGCATCGGTATTGGCGCTTTCCGGAGGAAATGTCGTGTTTTCTGAAACTGTATACGCGGACTCCTTTGATAAAGAATATCTTGCATTACTTCCTCGTGAAGACATGGTGCTGCTTACTGTCTTGTCCTGTATGGATGGTTTTACAGAGGACATGGATGCAATGATAATCCCTTATGGAATGGACTGTCCTCCGGTGTATATGTTTGCTGACATAATTGATACGGATTGTGAATATGTCAGGAAATCTGTTGTGTTGAGAAAAAATTTCTGCAGGCTGAAGGTCCATGTCGAAAATGGAGATGTATTTCCTTTCCGATTGGTAGTCCGAGGGGAAGTTGACGGGTATATGACCGACGGAAAACCTTCAGAAGGGGATTTTAGATGTTCCGCTTCAGAGATTGAGGATGGCGTTTTCACGGTAGTGCTTCCTAGACAGACGGATTCATCCCTCGAACTTGATGTCGATGATGGCACAGATGTGCTGAAGACTTTTGCGTTGGGAGAAATCCTTGCTGCAAGCGGTTATGACTGGACAGCTCCGGATTTGCCGGATGTGACTCTGGGCATTGACTATGCCAGGACAGCCCTTACGGTCTCAGTTCAGGGGTGGGATAAAGTTTATACATTCGATTTTGTGATTTGAAAAACATTTTATATCTTTGTCCCACTTTTCTGAAGCGCATGTGGTGAAATTGGTAGACACGCTACTTTCAGGAGGTAGTGCTTCACGGCGTGTAGGTTCGAGTCCTATCATGCGCACAAAAGGGGATTACAGGCAGTCTTCGCCGGTCATCCCCTTTTTCAGTAACAGACCGTCATTTATATATTGAAAACAACGACTCGCTATGGGAAAATCGGAAGTATGGTTCACGGACCTTCGTACAAAACCTGGTAATGACCTGATGACAAAGATGATACGCCTTGTAAAGGCAGCAGGTATCGAAAATGTTGATTTCCAGGGAAAATTCACGGCCATAAAGATTCATTTCGGGGAGCCGGGCAATCTGGCATACATTCGTCCGAACTATGCTGCCAGA
>JBJEBN010000002.1:0-24047 GCA_051870095.1 Candidatus Cryptobacteroides sp.
GTTTTATTTACTGCCAGAGCCGCTTAGGGTCTGGAAATTATTAACGAACTATTGTCAATTCAGTCTTTCACATTAAACACCTCATCATGCCCGAGCTGACCAAAACCCTCGAAGACGTCATCTCCGACCCCCAATCCGTCATGCCCGACCCGATCAGGCACCCCACCCATGGATAAAAATTCTCTTCATATTTTCGCGAAAATCACATAAAAATGGTAATTTTGCGCCGTTTTGCCCTTATGGGCTGTTGAACGGATAAGATTGAAATGAAATGAAGAACAAGCAATTTGGAAAATATGAGTACTGGGCTCTCGTGACGGGAGCAGCTTCGGGTATGGGACGCATTTACTGCGAGCGCCTTGCATTGATGGGCTACAATATAATAGGAGTCGACATCAATAAGGATAATCTTGAGCAGACCTGTTCCATTGTCAAAGAAATGGTGCAATCTGACACATCCATTCCTGAGGAATCCAGGAACCGTTTCAGGGCCATGCCCATAGTCCAGGATCTTTCCGCCATGGATGCAGCTGACAGAATCTGGGAACGCACAGAGGCAGAAGGCTGCGACGTTGAGGTGCTCGTGAACAATGCCGGACTGATGTTCTGCAACGGCATTGCCGAGACATCTGAACGCAAGCTCCAGCTTGTGATGATGGTCCACATGAACACCCCGCTCATGCTTTGCAGGAAATATGTCAACCCTATGAAAGAACGCGGATGCGGTTACATCCTGAACATTTCCTCACTTGCCGCATGGATGGACTGGCCTGCCATCGGAATGTACGGCAACACCAAGAGGTTCGTCAAGGGTTATTCAAGGGAGCTGAGAATCGAGTGCCAGAAAACTGGAGTGAGCGTGACAAATGCCTACTTCGGAGCCGTGGACACTCCGCTGGTTCCGCTTCGTCACGACTTGAGGAAACTTGCGCGCAACCTGACAGTGATGATACGCCCTGAAAAGGCCGTGAACAAGGCCCTCAAGGCCACTTTCCATCGTCGCAAGGGTACGATGCCTGGTTTCGTTAACTGGCTCTTCTGGCCGCTCATCGTCATCCTTCCGGAATGCCTTCTCGGATGGATTTACCGCAAGGTGAAGAAATATCTCAAAAAGGTCTGACCGCTTGGCGTTGTTTTTGCTGATTATGTGTATCTTTGCAAGATTCTCCACTTTCCGTGGGAATTGATTAATAATAATTATTGGACTATATGCAGAACAATCCAGAATCAGTCAGATGCCTCATCGTCGGAGGTGGTCCGGCAGGCTATACGGCAGCGATATATGGAGCGAGGGCCGACCTTTCTCCGGTTCTTTATGAAGGCGTGCAGCCTGGAGGACAGTTGACCACTACCACAGACATTGAGAATTACCCAGGTTTCGAGAACGGCGTCTCTGGCCAGCTTCTCATGGACACCATGAGGGCCCAGGCAGCAAGGCTCGGGGCAGATGTCCGTACAGGCGCGGTCACGGAAGCCGACTTGTCAACCAGACCTTTCAGGATAACCATTGACGGAGAAAAGGAAATCCTTGCCGATACTTTGATAATTGCTACGGGAGCTACGGCCAAATATCTCGGCCTGCCTTCTGAGACCAGGTTCCGCGGTCTGGGTGTGTCCGCCTGCGCCACATGCGACGGGTTTTTCTACAGGAAGAAGACTGTTGCCGTCGTCGGCGGCGGTGATACGGCATGCGAGGAGGCGACGTATCTGGCAGGCCTCTGCAAGAAAGTTTACATGATTGTCCGCAGGGATGTCCTCAGGGCTTCCCAGGCAATGCAGGAGAGGGTAGCTACAACAGAAAACATAGAGATACTCTGGAACTGCAACACCAAGGAAGTGCTCGGTGACGAATCAGGTGTCACGGGAGCGAGGCTCCTGAGGAAGGACGGCACTGAATTCGATATCGCGGTGGACGGATTTTTCCTTGCAATAGGCCATCATCCCAATTCCGAACTTTTCAGCAAATACGTATCTGTTGACAAGGAGGGCTACATCATCACTGACGGCAAGTCTTCGAGGACCAATGTTGAAGGTGTGTTTGCAGCCGGAGATGTACAGGACCCTGTTTACAGGCAGGCCGTGAATGCAGCCGCTTCAGGATGCCGTGCGGCACTTGACGCCGAGAAGTTCCTTAAAATGCAATAAATCATCACTCAAATGAAATTCAGAACACTTTTTCTTGCAGTTGCGGCATTGCTCGTGCTCTCTTCGTGCAAATCGGAGTTCGAGGCCATGCTGAACAGCAGCGATATCGATGCGAAATACGAGGCGGCCTTCAAATATTACAATGACAGGAAATATTCCAAGGCAGCTTCCCTGTTCGAGTCTCTTTCCGTGATGACAAGCGGTACCGAAAGGGATGATACCGTCAGGTATTACTGGGGACTCAGCAACTACAAATACAAGGACTACTACACTGCTGAGACCAATTTCGAAAGATTCGTGGAGAGCTATCCGAGAAGCCCGTTCGCATCGGAAGCCCGTTATCTGCGTCTGGATTGCCTTTACAGGTCAACTCTCAGGTACGAGCTTGACCAGACACCGACCTACAAGGCTATTACGGCAATTTCCGAATACATGATAGAATTCCCGTCCTCCACCCATATTGCGGAGTGCAAGGACATGCTCGAGGACCTGAACGAGCGCCTCGACAGGAAGGCATACGAGGGCGCCCGGCTCTATTACAAGATGGAGGACTACCTTGCCTCGAGAGTAGCTTTGAGGAATGTCCTGAAGGATGATTCGGAGAATATGTACAGGGAAGACATATTGTATTACATAGCAATGTCTTCGTACAAATATGCCCAGTTGAGCGTCCATAGCAAGCAGCGTGAGCGTTATCTCATTTTCGTTGATGACTATTTCAACTTTATCGGCGAGATTCCTGAATCCAAATACCGCAAGGAGCTGGATGCAGTGTACCAGAAAGTCCAGAAAGCTCTCGGCAGGAATCCTGTAGTGACCGAGGATGCCGGCAAGTCTGAGCGCGATTTCGCCAAGGAAAGGAAGCAGATTCAGAAAGAAATGAAGAAACGCGCAGAAAAAAAATGAAACCCTTGCCTGAACCGGGGGTATAATTAAATGGAAAGAATATAAAATTACAATAAAATGACTAAATCAAAAGTACCTGTAAACACAATCACAAGAGACCTTTGTGACCTTGCTGCTCCAACCGGAAACATCTATGAGACAGTGGTGATTCTCTCAAAGAGGGCTAACCAGATTGCCATAGCCGAGAAGAAGGAACTTACCCGCAAGCTTGAGGACTTCAAGAACGACCGTGACACCATGGAGGAAGTCTTCGAGAACCGCGAGCAGATCGAGATCTCAAAATATTACGAAAGGCAGCCGAAGCCGTCGCTTGTAGCAATCGAGGAGTTCAAGGACGATGAGATTTTCTACAGGATGGCAAAACAGGAAGACAACGACTGACAACCATGCTTCAAAGGCTTCAAGTCAGGAATTTCGTATTGATAGACTCTCTGGAAATCGATTTTCCGGAGGGTCTGGTCATTATTACCGGTCAGACCGGTGCCGGCAAGTCCATACTTCTCGGAGCCCTTTCTCTCGTGATGGGGGCGAAGGCGGATGCCGGAATGATTTCTGACGGAGCCGATTCCTGTGTAGTCGAGGCTGAGTTCGATGTATCGGGACAGGAGGACGGCCTTCAGGAAATCCTCGAAGACAACGATGTCGAATGGGACGGAGGTCATCTCATCGTCAGGAGGGTGGTGAACCGCTCCGGACGCTCGAGGGCGTTCGTCAATGATTCTCCGGTGCAGGTCGCTGTGCTTCAGGAAGTTGCATCACGCCTTGTCGACATTCACTCCCAGCATCAGACATTGCTCCTGTCCGACAGACAGTTCCAGCTGTCAGTACTCGACCATTTTGCAGGATGCGGGCAGCTTCTGTCCGATTGCTCTGCGGCATGGCGCAGGATTGTATCCCTGAAGTCGGAGATAAAGTCCCTGGATGAAAGGATTGCCCTTGCGGAAAGGGACAGGGAATACAATGAAGCCCAGTTCAGGCAGCTCGAATCCGCATCACTCCGGGAAGGAGAACTGGCCGAGCTTGAGGAAGAACAGAAGCAGCTTGCCAATGCCGAGGAGATAAAGACATCACTCTGCGCCGTCGAGGATGCATTCTCGCCTTCAGACGACGAGAGAATGTCACTCGATTCGATGCTGAAGGAAGCATCCAGGAATCTTTCCAAGGTATCAAGGTTCATTTCGTCCGCCTCTTCTCTTGCTGAAAGGGTGGATTCATGCCGTCTTGAGCTCGATGATATATTGTCTGAAGTCAGTTCGCTCAATTCCGGCACCAATCTTTCGGAATCCCGTCTCGAAGAGGTTGAGGCGAGGATGTCCCTGATCTACGGACTCATGCACAAGCATTCATGTTCCGACGAAAAAGAGCTCGTGGAGCTCCGGGACAGGCTGTCCGTGACCATCTGCGATTCAGACCTTCTTGTTGAGCGTCGCTCCAGTCTGAATGCAGAACTTGCAGAAGCCTCAAAAGAATATGATTCAATAGCTTCATCCCTGCATAAGAGTCGTTCCGAGGCATCAGCATCCTTTTCAGAAACAATACAGGACTCAATCCGCTCTCTCGAGCTTCCTTATGCCGTATTCGACGTTCAGATTGCCCCGTCCCAGCCTGGGCCGGCAGGACGTGATGCCGTAGTATTCCGATTCAGTGCCAACGGCTCCGAACCGACCGACATTTCAAAATGCGCATCTGGAGGTGAACTTTCAAGGATAATGCTGTCCCTGAAAGCCATGATGGCCCGCTTCACCAAGATGCCTACCATGATCTTCGATGAAATCGACACCGGGGTATCGGGAAGCGTTGCCGACAAAATCGGTTCTATGCTTTCTTCAATGGGGCAGACCATGCAGGTGTTCGCCATAACCCATCTCCCTCAGGTTGCAGCCAAGGGCAGGGCGCATTATCTCGTTTCCAAGGATGTGGACCCGCAGGCAGGCAAGGCTGTTTCTACAATCACCCGTCTTGGTGACAGGGAAAGGGTGATGGAAGTGGCCAGAATGTTAAGCGGCTCCCGTTTAACGGAAGCCGCCATAGCAAATGCCGAATCTCTTTTGAAAGGCTGTTAATATTGTTTCACTGACCAGTCTTTCCCGTAAACAATCCTTCTCACACCTTTGTTCACCCACCCGTTTCCTTCTGTACGCCTGAACATGAAACTGCTCTGCAGCATCTGTCTGTCATTCATGTCAAGCTTTTCCTGCCACTGAGGGCCGTATTTGTGGTACATGGAAATGCAGTAGCATGCGATATCATATCCCTGGAAAGCGTACTGCGAAGGCTCTGTATTGAACAATGCCCTGTATTTCAGAAGGAAATCCCTTACCTGAGGATTCTCGTAGTCGATGCTGTAACCAAGGCATGCATGCAGGTTTGTATTATGGAGATTCTCCACTTCAATGGTTTCGTATGTCCTGATTTTTGCGGGAGCATAGAGAACCACATTGTATTTGTTGTGTATCAGGAGATTGAGGTTTCTTACCACATCATTTACAAAAGCCTCGCTCTCCGATGCCACCACGAATCTGTTCACCCCTGTGTCCGTCAGCCTGGAAGTCAGAGGCTCGAGAACATCCCTTCCTTCGAGTATGCTGTATGAGAATGTCACATATTCCAGTCCTGTGGAATCCACTGCTGCTCTCATCATTGATGATGTCCCTGTGTCCCTTATGTTCTTCTCCGTAATGAATACTATCCTGTCTGTATCCTTGTATTCGCTCTTCAGCCATCCTGCAAGATTGTCGTACAGCACCTGATGCGGTGTCGGTGCCTGAATCAGGTTCCAATGGCATCCGGCAAGCGACTCTGCCCTCTGGTCGAGCGGAGATACGACCGGACATGTACCCGGAACTTCCTCAAGCATTCTTGTCAGGTCGTTGCCTGAAACAGGGCCGATGACGATGTCGCTGCCTTTTATCTTATCCCATTCAGGCAGATTCCCGTCCGCGGCGTCATAGACATCAATGTTGACATCCATTCCCTTGAGTGCCAGGTCTCTGGCTGCAAGAAGCACTCCGCTGTAGAAATCCATATTGTGGCGGCTTCCTGACTCTCCGTCTGCCTTCAGAGGGAGGATGAGGGCTACGTCAGTCCTGCTCTTCCTGAACAGATACAGAGGCCTGTCCTCCTCGGCTGCGGTCTCCTCTGCCGTCGCATCCTCCACCTGAGGAATGTCTTCCGGAATGACCTCAGCGGCCACGGTGTCTGCCGGAATCTCCTCCGCAGGTATTTCAAGTTTCTGTCTTGCAGTGAGTTTCCTTCCCGTGAGATTGTTGGCTCTCATTATGGATTCCACGCTGATTCCGTATTTTTCCGAAATCATGTCGAGGTCTTCATACCATTTCACGGTATGGATCTTTTTCTTCTTGTTCTTGCTCTTTTCTGCACGGGATGATGGCTTCGGCTGAGGTTCCGGTGCCTGCTCCCTGACAATGGTATCGGCCTTTGCCAGGGCAGGTGCGGGCTCCTCAGCTGGTGCTGCTGCCTTGGCAGGAGCCTGAGACGGAACTTGTGCCGGTGCAGGAGCCTCTACAACAGGAATCAGAAGGATTGCATTCTTCTTCAGACCGTTCTCCTTCAATGATGGATTATGCCTGTAGATGTCTTCAATCTCCACTCCATATGCCTTGCTTATGGAATACAGTGTCTGTTTGTCCAGCACGATGTGAGAATAGAAGATTTTCCCGTCCACCTTGACCTTGTCCTTGGATACGGTGACAGGAGTGCCAACATAATCCTGTGAATATGATATTGCCGGAAGCGACATTGCAATCATTGCAGCCGCGACCGTGCTTATGACTGTTCTTCCCGGATTCATCTTTCCATTAATAATAAATACAATTCACGCTTCAGAGGCTGTCCGCGAATTCAACAAGCCTTTCGGCGAATCCTTTCCATGAAAGTCTCTCCTTCTCTTTCCTGATGTTCCCTATGAAGGATTCTTTCAGTTCAGGCTCACTGAAATAGCGCAAGATTTCTTTCCCGACAGCTTCGGGCGAGCATTCGGATGCTACAATACCCGTGCCTCTGTCTCCGATTGTCTCCTTCAGACCTCCCACGTCAGTTACAATCATCGGCACTTCGAAATGGTACGATACGGAACTGATGCCGCTTTGGGTGGCGCTCCTGTAAGGCAACACTGCAAGGTCGGCAGCAGAAAAATACCGTGTCACTTCAGAGTCTCGTATATATTTGAGAGTCATGCTTATACGATCCTTGCCTTCCATCGAGTCGATGATTTTCTGATATTTGTCGAACGACCCGTATGGCTCACCTGCAATTATCAGCTGAAAGTCGTCCGGAAGGGAACTGAATGCTTCAAGCAGGATGTCAAGCCCCTTGTATTCGCGTATGAGCCCGAAAAACAGAAGATTCTTCTTACCATGCTTCAGCCCGAGCTGCCTTTCAGCCTCTTCGCGCGGCATCCTTGACCCGAAATGGGAGTACAGCGGATGCTGGATCACCGAATATCTGGCATCTGGCTTGAGTCTGAGAAGGTCTTTTGAAACCGCCTCGCAAAGCGTGATGCACCCGTCGCTTCCAGTAAGGAAATATTTGGTCAGCGGAGTATCGAAGAACCTCTGCTCGTGCGGAACTACATTGTCAAGAATCGAGATTACCTTGCAGTGCTTCCTCATCTTCCTGGTAACGTATCCGAGGGAAGGAGCGAAGTATGACATCCAGTAGCGCACTATCAGAAGGTCAGGATTCCAGTCCCTGATTGCCCGGTATGTTCGTATGTATGAAAAAGGATTAGCCGTATCCAGCAGAGATACACTCTCCACCGGTACGGCTTCATCATCTTCTGTTACGTATTGTGTCTTTCCCGGAAATAGGAAATCAGGATATTGTCTGCTGAAATTGAATGCCTTGACAATATGTTTTTTACCCAGTTCCCCGTATAGGCAGGCGTTGAACTGGGAAATCCCTCCCCTATAGGGATAAAAACACGACAGTATTGCGATTTTCAATTATTTGTCCTCTTTTTTGTTCTTGTTCTTCACATATTCCTCGTTGAGGCCTGCAAGAACTTCCTCAGTGATGTTGAGAGACTGGTCTGCTGTGATAACAGGTGCGCCACCCTGATTGGTAAGTATCATTGCGTACTGTTTCTGGGCATTGTATTTCTCAAGATATGTCTGGATTGCGTCTCCGAGCTGGTTCATCATCACGAGCTGCTCTTCCTGAATCTCCTGCTGCTTCTGTGCCGCATAGTTGTTGAACTCAACTTCCTGCTGCTGGAGCTTCTGGCCCTGGACCTCTGCCACTGAACGGGTCATGAGGCCTTTGTCGATTTTCTCCTGGAATGCCTTCACGTCGTTCTCCAGCTTCTTGCCCCTTCTGTTTACCTCGGCCTGTATGTTCTGGACCTTGGTCTCCACTACTGACCTGAGGTCGTTCGCCATATCGTATTCCATAAGGATCCTGTCAAGGTCGATATATACGATGTCTCCTTTCTGTGCAGCTACGCCGGACTCTTCTCCTGCTACCACACTGCCGTTCCCCTCTGACTTGCCTGTCGTGAAGAAGAGGATACCCAATACAACTACTGCAACCAATGAAATGATGCTGAGTACAAATGATGCTTTTTTCATTTTATCTGTTTTTATTATTGATTATCTGTGTTCATGCCGCGGAAACGGCGGCATATCCGCGCAAAGATAGTTAAAAAATCTTAACTTTTGAGAGATATGCCTTTATAGTTTGCTCCAAACCCATATAAATGGCGTCGCTGATGATGGCGTGGCCGATTGATACCTCTGCAGTCCACGGGATGTTCCGTATGAAGAATTCCAGATTGTCGAGGTTAAGGTCATGTCCTGCATTGACCTCCAGCCCGCAGTCCCTTGCTGCTTCTGCCGTCCTTACGAAGTCTGCGATGGCAGCCTCCCTGTCAGCCGGATACCCCGTGGCATAAGGCTCTGTGTAAAGTTCGACCCTGTCACATCCGCACAGGGCGGCAGCTTCGGCCATCTCCGGTCTCGCATCTATGAATATGGATGTGCGTATTCCCTTCTCATGGAACCTTGTGCATACATCCGTCAGAAAACCACGGTTGGCAACCGTGTCCCAGCCTGCATTCGATGTTATCGCATCCTCGGCATCCGGAACCAGAGTCACCTGGTCCGGAACCACCTCGAGGACGAGGTCGATGAATGAATCTATCGGATTGCCCTCAATGTTGAATTCTGTCTTGATAAGAGGGCGGATTTCCCTTACATCTGAATATCTTATATGTCTTTCATCCGGTCTCGGATGTACTGTGATGCCTTCTGCACCGAACTCTTCGCATCTGATTGCGGCAAGGGCGACATCCGGTATCCTTCCGCCTCTGGCGTTCCTTATTGTCGCTATCTTGTTGATGTTTACACTTAATCTTGTCATGATCAATCAATTTTTTCCGCTGCAAAAATATATAATTAACTTCAATTTGTAATCGAAAAGTGCGCTTTGTTCATTGTCAGCTGATTGATTCGCATGACAAATGAGTGCAAAATCCACAAAATCTATTCAGAAATCTAAAGAAATGTGTTCAAAAATCTACAAAATCGTTTCTTCTGTCTATAAAATGTGGCGATAAATCCAAGAAAGTGTTACTTTTGGCGAATGAATCCGGGATTGCTTTCCCGGACATGTATCAAAAGATGTCATTTCGGTAAATGAAAGCATATATATATATAGGTAAGGATGGTCTGGAGAAAGACTCGCGGATTGTGAAGCTTGTTTCAGAGCTTGAGGGCGGAGGATGGACAGTTGACATGGTGGCCAGGGGAGAGGGAATCCCTGCCGGTACCGACATGCTTCTGAGTGTCGGAGGCGACGGAACATTCCTGTCGGCATCGGCAATTGCAGCTGGGCTGGGCGTCCCGGTTGTCGGAGTCAATCTCGGCAGGCTGGGTTTCCTTTCAGAGAACCGTCCGGAAGATGTCGCAAGGTCGCTACTCGACGGCTCTTACAAGATTGAGGACAGGACAATGCTTGAAGCTGTTCTTCACGGCAAGGGGCTACCGGAACCGAAGATGACGGCGCTCAATGAAATAACCGTGCACAGGAGCGGTGCGGCGATGCTCGGGGTCGATGTATCCGTCGACGGGGTCATGCTGCCAACCTATTGGGCTGACGGACTTGTGATTTCCACAAGCTCTGGTTCCACCGCATATTCCCTGAGTGTCGGAGGGCCGATTGTCCTTCCGCAGTCCAGGGTGCTTATCATATCTCCGATTGCCCCGCACAACCTCAATATCAGGCCTCTCGTGGTTCCTGATACTGCAAGGGTCGAACTCTCCATGCATTCCCGTGACGGAAGATATACCTTCACGGCGGACAACCGGACATTGTCAGTGCCTTCAGGTGTGAAAGTGTCGGTGGCAATGGCACAGTTTTCGCTTAAACGAGTCCGGCTCAATCAGTCCGACTTCATTAATGCCCTTACGGAGAAGCTTTTCTGGGGCGAAGATGTCAGAAATTTAAAATAACTAATAATCAGCTTATGGCAAGTGATGCTGTCAAAAAGATCCCGGAACATGTTTCCATCATAATGGATGGCAACGGCAGGTGGGCAAAGGAAAGAGGCAAGGAAAGGGTTTACGGACATTTCGAAGGTGTTGAGAGCGTGAGGGCATGCGTGGAGGCTTCCGCACAGGCCGGTGTCCGCTATCTGTCCCTTTTTGCTTTTTCGGAGGAGAACTGGGGCCGCCCTAGTGCGGAGGTGACTGCCCTTATGGAGCTCATGGTGAAGGCGATGCTCGGAGAGATCGACAGCCTGGACAGGAACGGAGTCCGTTTCATGGTGCTCGGCAACAGAGCGCATCTGTCGGACGAAATCAACAAGGTGATAGACGAATGCATGGAGAGGACCGCATCCAACAAGGTCCTTACACTCATATTGTTCATGAGCTACAGCGGGAAATGGGATATCCTGCAGGCTGCCAGGCGGATGGCCCTGGAATTTGCAGAGAACCCGGACCGCAGGGATGAAATCATGTCGATGGACATTGACGGCTTCAGCAAATACCTCGTGACATCGGGAGTGCCGGACCCGGACCTGATAATCAGGACCTCCGGAGAGCAGAGGCTCAGCAACTACCTGCTCTGGCAGGGAGCATATTCCGAGTTCCTTTTCGTCGACACGCTGTGGCCTGATTTCCGGAAGAAGGAATTCTTCGATGCATTGGAATCGTATGCAAAACGGGACAGGCGTTATGGAAAAGTCAAATAATTGCGTATATTTGCAGTTTTGAATTAAATTACAAGGATGAGAATCAGCAGACTTTTCTTTCTCGCGCTTCTTTTTGTGCTCCCCACTGCTTTCGCCGTGTCCGCCTATGGACAGCAGAAAGGCAGCGGGATAGAGGTCGATTACAACAATCCGAAAAAATATATAGTTGGCGGTGCACGTGTCGAGGGTAACCATTATCTTGCTGCAGACCAGATACTTCAGCTCACTGGCTTGCAGAAAGGCCTGGAAATCACCGTTCCGGGAGAGGATATAACCTCAATCGTCAAGAGACTCTGGCTCCAGCGTTATTTCGAGGATGTTTCAGTGGAAATAGATTCACTCACTCCAACCCGTGACACCGCGTTCTTCAAGATAGGAATCATAGAGCGTCCCCGCGTGTCCAGATGGACGTTCAGCGGCGTCAAGAGCGGAGAGCAGAAGGAGCTCATGGAGCGCCTGAATCTCCGCAGGGGAGGCGAGTTCTCCGAATATGTCTCCAAGACGGCAACGGACATCATCAAGCGTTATTACAAGGAAAAGGGATTCTACAATGTTGACGTGGACGTAATGACCAAGCGTGACACCATGGTCAAGAGCGCCATCCGTGTCAATTTCCATGTCGACCGCAAGGAGAAGGTGAAAATCAAGAAGATAACATTCACCGGAAATGACCATGTGAAGGAGACCAAGCTAGTCCGCTCGATGAAGAAGACCAAGGATGCCCGTCTGCTGAACTTTTTCAGTTCCAAGAAATTCAACGAGAGCGAGTACGCCAACGACAAGAAATCTCTCATCAGCGCCTTCAACGAAGCAGGATACCGGGATGCGAGAATAGTAAAGGATACGATGTACTACATCGAGCCCGGACGTCTTCAGATTGATTTCCAGATAGATGAAGGAAAGAAATATTATTTCAGGGACATTACATGGACAGGAAACTCTGTCTACGCTTCCGAGACCCTCAATGATATCCTTATGGTCAAGAAAGGAGATGTCTATGATGTCGTGACCATGGAGAAGAGGCTGTTCGGAGGCGGAAAGCAGAACGAATACGACGTGTCCAAGCTCTACAGGGACAACGGATATCTGTTCTTCAACATCCAGCCGGTGGAGCTCAACATCGAAGGCGACTCGGTAGATGTGGAGATGAGGGTTGTCGAGGGCAAGCCTGCGACTCTGAACAATATTGTCATCAACGGCAACGACCTTACGAATGAAAGGGTTGTGCGCCGTCAGGTGTTTACACGTCCTGGATATCTGTTCAGCCAGTCCGACTTCGAGAGGTCCATCAGGGAAATCGCTTCCATGGGCCAGTTCGATCCGGAAGCAATCGCAGATCCGTCGAAGGGATATTCCATTATCCCGAACCAGCTGGACAACACCGTAGACATCATCTATAATGTGACTGAAAAACCTTCCAGCCAGCTTGAACTTTCAGGAGGATGGGGCGGCAACACATTCGTCGCAACCGTCGGAGTAAGCTTCAACAACTTCTCCACACGCCGTTTCTTTGACAAGACAGCGTGGAGGCCAGTCCCGCTCGGAGACGCACAGAACCTTGCAATCCGTTTCCAGACCAACGGTACCTACTACACCAGCCTCTCGGCAAGCTTCTCTGAGCCGTGGCTCTTCGGAAAGAAACCTACTTCACTCAACATATCCCTCTATTACACAAGGCAGACAAACTCATATCTCGCCTTCAACATCCTCAACAACAACGAGTTCATGGAGGTATATGGATTCGCCGCCGGAATCGGAAAGCGTCTGAAATGGCCTGACAACTATTTCGTGCTCTACAACCAGCTCAGCTGGCAGACCTACAGGCTTCAGAACTGGTCATACCAGTTCCTGTTCAACACGGGTATATCGCACAACCTCAGCTATACGCTCAGCCTATCGAGAAACTCCACTGACCAGCAGATCTATCCGCGTCAGGGTTCGGACTTCTCCTTCTCCCTCCAGCTGACACCTCCTTACTCCCTGCTGAGAAAGAAAGGTATCAAGGGATATGACAGGGAAGGCAATGCGGTGATGGCAACCAATTGGCGTGAAATCAACTACAACCTCCAGACATCTCAGGAGAGGTACAAATGGATTGAGTATCACAAGTGGTCATTCAAGGCAGCGGTATATACCAAGCTCGTAGGAGACCTCGTGCTCATGGCCAGGGCCCAGTTCGGATATCTCGGATATTACAACAGGAATTGGGGATATTCTCCTTTCGAGGGATTCCGTGTCGGCGGAGACGGTATGTCAGGATATGATACTTACGGTTCTGAAATCATCTCCCTCAGGGGTTATGAGAACTACTCGCTCACTCCTACAGCAGTGTCCACATACAATACGACAGGAAACTATTATGCAGGTAACGTATATGACAAGTTCACGGTCGAGCTTCGTTATCCTGTCGTTCTCCAGCCTCAGTCCACGATTTATGCTCTCGTGTTCCTTGAAGGCGGTAACTGCTGGTCTGACATAAGGGATTTCAATCCGTTCCAGATCAAGAGGTCAGCCGGTGTCGGCGTGAGGGTGTTCCTCCCGATGATCGGTCTGCTCGGAGTTGACTGGGGATGGGGCTTCGACGATCCTGTGAACGGTAAGAGCCAGTTCCACTTTGTGATCGGACAGCAGTTCTGATGAACAAGAAAATATTAATATTTGATAAAATGAAAAAAATACTTTTGATCGCAGCAATGGCAATGGTTTCATTGGCTGCAACGGCACAGAACATCACATTTGCTTATGTTGACTACACCGAGCTCGTCCAGCTCATGCCTGAAATGGATTCAGCCCGTGTCCAGATCGAGGCTGCAAGCAATGAGGCACAGGAGACATACCAGGCCATGATGGAGGAGTATCAGAGCAAGGCTCAGCAGTTCCAGCAGAAACAGGCTTCATGGACTCCGGCAATCAGGGAGAGCAAGGCCGCAGAGCTCCAGCAGATCGAGTACAGAATCCAGGAGTTCCAGCAGGCAATCCAGCAGGAGCTTCAGCAGACACAGCAGACTCTTCAGGCTCCTATCTATGACAAGGCTCAGAAGGCAGTCGTAGACCTGGCAAAGGCAAAGGGCGTGGCTTTCGTGTTTGAGAAATCATCGATGCTCTACATAGACCCTGCGCAGGCAATTGACCTGACTCCGGATGCAAGGAAGGCTCTCAACATTCCTGAGGGACGCACTCTTGAGACCCTTCAGGCAGAGCTTCAGGCAAAGGCTCAGGCTGCACAGGCACAATAAGAATGATATCATACATTGAACAAAGGGACTGACCAAAAGCGATTGATTTCGAGAAGACTCCGACAGGATGAAACCGGAAAGATCCATGGTCGGTCCCTTTGTCCTTATTTAATTCAAATTTTTCTATTATATTCCGAAATTTGTTATAAATTTGTCAGGAAATAAATAATTTGATTTTAAATCTAAATTAAAGCAATGCAACATAAAGTCATAGACACGAAAGATGTTGTGATACGATTTGCAGGAGATTCGGGAGATGGTATGCAGCTCACCGGGTCTCTTTTTGCAGATATGTCGGCCATCTTCGGCAACGAACTTTCCACTTTCCCGGATTATCCGGCGGAAATCAGAGCACCTCACGGTACGGTTTCAGGAGTATCAGGATTCCAGGTACATATCGGACGCGAAAGCATCAATACCCCTGGCGATTTCTGTGACATGCTCGTGGCCATGAACCCTGCTGCACTGAAAGCAAATGCAAAATGGTTGAAGAGGACTGCAATGGTCCTTATAGACGGTGACACTTTCGATGAGGAAGGCCTCAAAAGGGCAGGACTCAAGGGCGATCCGATTTCCGAGCTCTACATAGAGGACAGGACCATCATCGTGGCTCCGATAACCACACTCACTGCCGAGAGCCTCAAGGACAGCGGGCTCGACAGGAAGTCCATCCTCAAATGCAAGAACATGTTCACTCTCGGAATGGCCTGCTACATCTACAACCGTCCGATGGAATATGTCTTCAACTATCTCGAGAAGAAGTTCGCGAAGAAACATCCTGAACTCATTGAACCCAACAAGAAGGTCCTGAAGGACGGCTTCAACTATGCCGCCAACATCCAGGCAATTCCGAATACATACACTGTCGAACCGGCAAACCAGAAAAAAGGCCTCTACAGGAACATCACGGGCAACCAGGCAACTGCCTGGGGACTGCTCGCCGCTTCCGAGAAATCAGGACTTCCTCTGTTCTGCGGTTCATATCCTATCACTCCGGCCACCAACATCCTTGAAGAGCTTGCAATACACAAGAGCCTTGGGGCAAAGACTCTTCAGGCTGAGGATGAGATTGCCGGAATATGTACGGCCATAGGTGCTGCATTCGCAGGAAACCTCGCAGTCACCACCACGTCAGGCCCGGGCCTTTCACTCAAGAGCGAGGCACTCGGACTTGCCGTCATGACAGAGCTTCCGCTTGTTGTCATCGACGTCCAGCGTGCAGGCCCGTCAACGGGCATCCCTACCAAGACAGAACAGACCGACCTGAACCAGGCCCTCTACGGACGCAACGGCGAATGCCCTATGGTAGTCATGGCAGCCCATTCACCTGCGGGATGCTTCGATGCCGCTTTCAATGCAGCCAAGATAGCCCTTGAGCACATGACTCCCGTCCTGCTTCTTTCCGAGGGATTCCTCGGAAACGGTTCGGAGCCTTGGCTCATACCTTCAATGAAGGACTATCCTAAGATTGTACCTCCGTTCGTACAGCCGAACACCCCTTACAAGCCTTATGAAAGGGACCCTGAGACATTTGTACGCAAATGGGCCGTTCCTGGCATGGCAGAGTGCGAGCATCGCGTAGGCGGACTGGAGAAGAATCACGAAGGAGTCCTCTCGTCAGATCCTCAGAACCATGCAACAATGGTTCATGAGAGAGCCATGAAGGTGGAGAAAGTTGCTGATGACATTCCTCTTCAGGAAGTATATGGCAATCCGGAGGGAGGCAAGCTCCTTGTAGTCGGCTGGGGAGGCACATACGGACACCTCGTTTCCGCAGTCCAGGAAGCCCGTGATGAAGGACTCGACGTGAGCCTGGCTCATTTCGACTACATCATGCCGCTTCCGCGCAACACGGAGGAGATTTTCTCAAGGTTCGAAAGAATACTCGTATGTGAACTGAACAGCGGACATTTCGTGAATTATCTGCGTGGCAGATTCCCTCAGTTCAGCTACAGACAGTACAACAAGGTGCAGGGACAGCCTTTCCTCGTTCAGGAAATCTCCTCTGCGATAAAGGACAACCTGATTTAATGCAAGAATACAATGCCAAGATATACATTCAAGGAATTCAAGAGCGACCAGGAAGTGAGATGGTGTCCCGGTTGCGGTGACCACGGAGTGCTTGCAGCCCTTCAGAGGGCTCTTCCGGACGTGACGGAGGCACTGGGCTACAGCAAGGAAAGATATGTGATCGTGTCCGGTATCGGATGTTCGTCACGCCTTCCTTATTATATGAATACATATGGCTTCCACAGTATCCACGGCCGTGCTACGGCAATATCCACGGGCATCAAGGTTGCCAATCCCAACCTTACCGTATGGCAGGCCTGCGGTGACGGTGACGCCCTCGCCATCGGAGGAAACCATTTTATACATGCCATAAGGAGGAACGTCGACATAAACATAATCCTCTTCAACAACCAGATCTACGGCCTTACCAAAGGCCAGTATTCTCCTACATCCAAGTTCGGAGCGATTACCAAGACCTCTCCTTACGGAACGGTAGAGCATCCTTTCAACCCCGGAAGCCTCGTGCTCGGAGCGAAGGGTACTTTCTTCGCACGCTGCCTCGATACTGAGCTCAAGCTCAGCGAAGAAATCATGCTGGCTGCGGCGAAGCACGACGGATGCTCGGTCATGGAAATGCTCACCAACTGCGTGATTTTCAACGACGGAGCTCACAAGACAATCGCTGACAAAGAAGTCCGTGCAGACAGGACCATCGTTCTCAGGCATGGAGAGAAGATGATCTTCGGAAAGAACCGCGACAAAGGCCTCGTCCTCGACGGAATGGGACTGAGGGTCGTGAAGATAGGGGAGAACGGCATAACCGAGGACGATATCATGGTTCATGACGCCCATTCCGAGAATGTCGGTATCCACATGATGCTCGCCGACATGAAATATCCTGATTTCCCTGTTGCCCTCGGAGTTATCCGCGACGTCAAGGACGTGACATACGACGACGGAGTGCGTGACCAGGTTGCACAGGTAAAGGCAAAGTCTAAAATCCAGTGCGTGGATGATCTTCTGCGCAGCGGCTCCACCTGGGAGGTTAAATGATGACACAACAACCACTTAATTATATAATATTATAATGAATACTAATAAAATAATGGCCGGACTCCAGGCTAAGTACCCTTACGAGAAGGAATATCTCCAGGCTGTACGCGAAGTATTGGAGTCGATTGAAGAAGTTTACAACCAGCACCCTGAGTTCGAGGACGCAAAGATTGTTGAGCGTATCGTGGAACCGGAGCGCATCCTTACATTCAAGGTCACGTGGGTTGACGACAACGGTGAGATCCAGACCAACACGGGATACAGGGTTCAGTTCAACTCTGCCATTGGTCCTTACAAGGGCGGTCTCAGATTCCATCCTTCAGTCAATCCTTCCATCCTGAAGTTCCTCGGTTTCGAGCAGACTTTCAAGAACGCCCTCACTACTCTTCCTATGGGTGGTGCCAAAGGTGGTTCCGACTTCAATCCGAAAGGCAAATCAGATGCTGAGATCATGCGCTTCTGCCAGGCTTTCATGCTTGAGCTCTGGAGAGTGATAGGCCCTGACCAGGATGTTCCTGCAGGCGACATCGGAGTAGGCGGACGCGAAATCGGATATCTTGACGGAATGTACAGGAAACTCGCACAGCAGTACAACACAGGCGTGCTCACCGGAAAGGGCATGACATGGGGAGGATCCATCCTCCGTCCTGAGGCTACAGGTTTCGGCGCCGTTTATTTCGTACAGCACATGCTTCAGATGCAGGGCAAGGAAATCGCAGGCAAGACCGTGGCATTGTCAGGATTCGGCAATGTGGCATGGGGCGCTGCTACGAAGGCAACCCAGCTCGGTGCCAAGGTGATTGCAATTTCAGGTCCTGACGGAGCTATCTATGATCCTGAAGGAATGAACGATGAGAAGATTGCCTACATGCTCGAGCTCCGTTCTTCCAACAACGATGTCGTGGCTCCTTTCGCAAAGAAATTCCCATCAGCTACATTCTATCCTGGAAAGAAGGCATGGAGCATCAAGTGCGACATCGCAATGCCTTGCGCATTCCAGAACGAGCTGACAGGTGCCGACGCCGAGGAGCTCCTTGCAAACGGAACATGGCTCTGCGCCGAGGTCTCCAACATGGGATGTACTCCTGAGGCCATCGCCGCTTTCCAGAAGGCTGGCATCATGTTCGCTCCTGGCAAGGCTGTCAACGCCGGCGGCGTCGCTACATCAGGTCTTGAAATGACACAGAATGCAATGCACATCAGCTGGAGTGCGTCAGAGGTTGACCAGAAACTTCATCACATCATGTCACAAATCCATGAGGCATGTGTGAAATACGGTACCCAGCCTGACGGCTATATCAACTATGTCAAGGGTGCTAACATCGCCGGCTTCATGAAAGTGGCGCGTGCGATGCTTGAGCAGGGTGTCATCTAGAATTCCGATTGCAGGAAGGACTTATCTGCCCCTGCACGTACGGGAAACCGATTTTTTTTGAAATCCAGTGTGGACGACTTTTTGGTCGTCTGCATTGGATTTCAGCAAATAATGAACTAAATTTGCGCCCGCTTTGAATCTGATAGCAATCATTAGTTAAATTAATAGATATGTATAAAAATTTCTTCGGCTACCAGTTAGTGGAGTCATACCACGAGTGGAAGAAGGCGCACAGGCTTGATGACAAGAAATTTGTCTCAAGGACCATACGCATCCTCGTTGCGTTAATCGCAGCGCTCACTGTGTGGTGCTTGCCTATGGAATCATGGATTGACGGTATGACCATCATCCAGAAGAGAACTCTGGCAATCTTCTTGTTCGCTACCCTCATGTGGCTCTTCGAGGCTGTCCCGGCATGGACGACTTCCGTCATGGTCGTGGTCCTGCTGCTTTTCGTAACGTCAGACAGCAGCCTTGTATTTTTCAGGAATGCTCCTGCAGAGGCACTTGGAGCAACGACAAGCTACAAATCGCTTCTCCATTGTTTCGCTGACCCTATCATCATGCTCTTCATCGGAGGTTTCGTCCTCGCGATAGCTGCATCCAAGAGCGGTCTCGACCTCTTCCTCGCAAGAGTGATGCTCAAACCTTTCGGCAAGAAACCTCATTGGGTCCTCCTCGGATTCATCGTCGTCACCGGCGTGTTCTCAATGTTCCTCAGCAATACTGCAACTGCGGCCATGATGCTTACATTCCTCGGCCCAGTCCTCAAATCCCTTCCTGCTGACGGAAAAGGAAAGACGGCACTTGCCCTCGCAATCCCTATTGCAGCCAATGTCGGAGGTATGGGTACCCCTATCGGAACCCCTCCTAACGCAATCGCCCTCAAATATCTGAACGATCCTGCCGGCCTGAACATGAACATCGGTTTCGGCGAGTGGATGGCTTTCATGCTTCCTTTCACCATCGTTCTCCTTCTGATTGCATGGGTGCTCCTGCTCAAAATGTTCCCGTTCAAGGCAAAATCGATTGAACTGAACATCACGGGAGAAATCAAGAAAGACTGGAGGTCCATAGTAGTTTATGTGACATTTGCTGCAACAGTGCTCCTCTGGGTTCTCGACAAGAAGACAGGAGTCAACTCCAATGTTGTCGCCATGCTTCCTGTAGGCGTGTTTGCCATCACGGGAGTCCTTACCAAGAGGGATCTTGAGGAAATCAACTGGAGTGTGCTCTGGATGGTTGCCGGTGGTTTCGCCCTCGGTGTAGGCTTGCAGGAGACCGGTCTCGCACAGACCCTCATCAATGCAATTCCGTTCGGCAGCTGGCCGGCAATAATCATGGTGGTTGGTTCAGGCCTCATCTGCTATGCAATGGCCAACTTTATTTCCCACACTGCCACTGCGGCCCTTCTCGTGCCGATTCTTGCAGTTGTCGGAATCAGTGTAAGCGAGAACCTTGCCCCTCTCGGCGGAGTTTCAACCCTCCTCATCGGTGTTGCCATCGGATCATCACTCGGTATGGTGCTTCCGATTTCCACCCCTCCTAATGCAATTGCCCATTCAACCGGAATGATCGAGCAGAAGGAGATGGCTAAGACCGGTCTGATCATGGGTGCATTCGGACTCGTGCTTGGATACATCATGCTTATTTTCCTCGGATCCCATGGTCTTATCTGATGTGAAGTCAATCTCTTCAATCCGATAGAGTATTTATGTTAAAGGTGGTCGGCTGAATTACATTTGGCCGCCACCTTTTGCTTTTTATAAATATTTTCTCCACCTTTGAACCCGTTTAACAATAACCAACACTGAAATTATGGCATATTTTTCATTTTGTGGACATCCGATGAATGTCAGGAGATGCGTCTCATTCCTCATCGTATGTGTCATAACATTCTTTCTGGCATTGGTGCCGACCTCATTCTATGGCACCGACCCTCTCACAAATGAGCCTATATTCACATTGACCCAGCAGAGGGTGATAGCAATCTTCGTATTCACCGCATTGATGTGGATTCTTGAGGTGATTCCGACATGGACCACTTCAGTAGTGGCGATTGTCTCTATTCTCCTCACGACTTCCAACAAGGGACTCGGCTTCCTTATCGCAAAGGAGAATGTCGGAGCCCTCACCCATTACAAGGACATCATGGCAGCCTTTGCCGATCCTGTCATCATGCTTTTCCTTGGCGGATTCGTCCTCGCATTCGCGGCCACAAAGGTCGGCCTGGACGTACAGCTTGCCAAGGTCATGCTGAAGCCATTCGGCACGAATCCCAAGATGGTGCTCCTCGGCGTGCTTCTCGTCATCGGAGTATTCTCTATGTTCATGAGCAACACTGCAACGGCAGCAATGATGCTTACCTTCCTCACACCTGTCTTCGCTACATTGCCTAAGGATGGAGGCGGAAGAATCTCCCTCGCCCTGGCAATCCCGATAGCCGCAAACATCGGAGGAATGGGAACCCCGATCGGTACCCCTCCTAATGCAATCGCGCTCGGAGCCCTTGCGGAAGCAGGATTCCATATCAATTTCGTCCAGTGGATGCTCCGGATGGTTCCTTTCGTTGTCGTCATGCTGCTCATCGCATGGGTTCTTCTGATGAAGATGTTCCCTTTCAAGGCCAAATCAATCGAACTCAAGATAGAAGGAGTCGAGACAAAGGCAACTCCTTTCCAGAAATATGTCGTATGGATTACATTCGCCCTCACCATCATACTCTGGATGGGTGAAAGTGTTTTCGGAGTCAACTCCAACATCGTGGCAATGATTCCGTTCGCTGTATTCTCGGCAACCGGTATCCTCAAGGCTCGCGACCTCGACAAGATCAACTGGTCGGTTCTCTGGATGGTTGCCGGCGGATTCGCCCTCGGCACTGCACTGAATCAGACAGGACTCGCTTCCACCCTCATCAAGACCATTCCGTTCAACTCATGGAATGCCCTTGTCGTGATGCTTGTAGGCGGTCTGATATGCTACTTCCTTTCCAACTTCATTTCAAACTCCGCATCAGCAAACCTCATCGTGCCGATTCTTATAGTCGTTGGAACGGCAATGAAGGACAATGTTTCTTTCCAGAACCTCGGCGGAGTCCCTGCCATGATTGTCGGAATTGCAATTGCAGCATCCCTTGCAATGTGTCTCCCTGTCAGCACGCCGCCTAATGCTCTTGCACATTCGACAGGCATGATCACAACAAAGAACATGGCAACTGTCGGAATAATCATAGGAGTGATAGGATTTGTGCTCGGATATCTGATGCTCGTGTTCATCGGATTCTGACAGATATGACGAACTTATACTAGAATCTAAATGTTATGTATTTGAAGAAAACTCTTGTTTTGGCATTGGCTGTCATGGTGGCCGTGCCGATGATGGCAGAAAAGAAGGAGACCCGAGAGAAGAAAGGGGCCGTCAAGGAACACCTTGAAAATCATTTCAAGTTTTATGGTTTCATCAGGAATTATTTCTCATTCGATACACGTGAAAGTGTATCCGGGACAGGCAACCTGTTCTACTACCTTCCGAAGGACCAGAATCTGAATGCTAACGGTGAGGATCTCAACCAGCAGTCACAGTTCAGGTTTCTTGCCCTTACCTCCCGCGCAGGCGTGGATGTGAGCGGCTATCATGTGGGGAATGTTCATTTCGGAGCCAAGATCGAGGCAGACTTCTATGCCGGACTCACGGGTTCTACGGGAACTGCAACCTTGCGTCTGCGTCAGGCATTTGCCACTGTCGCATGGAAAGAACTTCCTATGTGCGGTGAGCAGAAGGCTCAGGTTGGGCTCAAGATAGGTCAGGCATGGCATCCGATGGCAGCGGACCATCCTCATTTGTTCAGCCTTGAGGTAGGTGCACCGTTCGGCCCGTTCTCCCGTACTCCTCTTTTCCAGATGGATGCCGACCTCGGAAAGCACTGGACGATTACAGCTGCGGCAATCTGGCAGATGCAGTACACTTCTTCAGGTCCAGCCGGATCTTCTGCTGACTATATAAAATATGGATGCACCCCGGAAATGTACGCTGGTGTGACCTACAAGACCAACGGATTCCTTGTGCGTGCCGGTGTGGACATGGTCAGCATCAAACCGAGAATCACAGGTACTGACAGCCAGGGAGTCACTGTGAAGGTCAAGGACAGGATTACCACAGTATCGCCTTTCGTATATCTCCAGTACTCATACAAGCTCTTCTCTGTAAAGGCCAAAACCATCTATGGTTCAGCCGGTGACCATTTCAACCTCATGGGTGGTTATGCCAAGGTTGCGGAAAATGCTGACGGAAGCTGGGAATATGCACCTACACGCAACTCTTCATCATGGCTCTCACTCTCGGTAGGTAAGAAATGGCAGGGCGTGCTCTTCCTCGGTTATATGAAGAACTTCGGTCTGGCAGACGGCGTTTCTTCCGATCCGATTGACAAGGCTAACATTTATTTCTGCAAGAACGGATTTGCCAACATCGACCAGATGTACCGTATCAATCCTGAGATTATGTATAATTTCGGCAAGTTCACAGTTGGTCTTGAATATCAATATACCGCAGTCCAGTACGGAGACAATTTCAATAACAAGGCTCTTGCAACGGACAATCTCCGTTGGATAGGCAACAGCCGTGTGCAGGCAATGGTAAAATTCACTTTTTAGCATATTGAATGCATAAAATGCCGGACAGCCGTGAAGCTCAATGACTTGGAAGCTTTGCGGCTGTTTCTTTCTCATATATGTACATATCTCGAAATGTGAAAAAAGTGCATTTAAGTGCAAAAAATCGAGAAAAAGTTTGGAGGGAAAGAAAAAAGGCGTATCTTTGCAGTCCCAATTGAAAAACGGGTGTTCGAGAGGACAAGAGTTCTGCGAAAGACTGTAAGAGTGAGCGAAGATTTGCACCGGGATTTTGAAAGAAATTTCGAAAAAAACTGAAAAAAGTTTTGCAGATTCAAAAATAAAGCTTACCTTTGCAACCCCATTTGAAAAACGGGTTTTTGAGTTCTTTTGAGATGGATGCAAGTCCAACGCGAAAGGCGCTCGAAAGAATCGAAAAGAGAGATCATTGAAAAGACTGAGATAAAGTACAAGAAGCAAGTACCGAAATACGAAAAGTA
>JBJEBN010000003.1:0-23807 GCA_051870095.1 Candidatus Cryptobacteroides sp.
TCGGATATGGACAGAAAAGACATAGATATACTTGTGAAGGACTTTCTTACGGAAGAGCTTGAAATCGATGAGGATAAGGTCTTCCCTTCGTCGAGACTCAAGGAAGACATGGGCATTGATTCATTGGAAATCGTCGATGTCGTTGCATTCGTGGACGAGTGTTTCGGTTTCAAGATGGATGTTGCCGATTTCAGGCAGCTGACCACACTGGATGCTTTCTGCGGACACATTGCGGAAAAGACAGGGAGATAGGCTTTGCAGGATCTGGAGCACAATAAATGGAAAGGCAGGACGGGGGGAACTCCGTGGATGCAGAAGGCACTTGTTTCATTGCTGAGGGTTGTCGGAGTGCGCCCGCTCTATTGCGTGATGGCATGTGTGGTGCCTTTCTATATGATATTCAATCCGAAAGGATTTTCTTCTATCTGGTATCTTTTCCGCCATCGGTTAGGCTGGAATCCCCTGAAATCATTTGCGGCTGTGTGGCGCAACCATTATGTTTTCGGACAGATAATATTGGACAGGTTTGCCGTATATGCCGGCAGGCATTTTGATTTCGAAGTTGTCGCAGACGATGATTTCTTTTCATTGCTCGAGGGAGATTCCGGTATTGTTATGTTCAGTTCACATGTCGGAAATCATGAACTGGCAGGATATTCTCTCAAGGCGGGAGACAAGCCCTTCGGTGCATTGGTTTTTTCGGGAGAGACCCAGACAGTGATGGATAACAGGGCGAAGGCTTTCGGCAGGAACAATGTGAGGATGATACCTGTATCTGAAGACATGTCACATATTTTCGAGCTCAATGCAATCTTGTCTGAAGGCGGGATTGCAAGCATGCCGAGTGACAGGCTTTTCGGTTCGACCAAGGCTGTCAGGTGCCTTTTTCTCGGGCAGGAGGCTGATTTTCCTCTCGGGCCGTTTGCTTTTGCAGCGCAGAAGGATGTGCCTGCTGTGGCTGTCTTCGTCATAAAGACCGGAGTGTATGAGTATAAGGCATATACGTACATTCTCAATGTGCCGGAAGGGACAGGAAGGAGGGAGAAGGCGAAGGTGCTTGCCGGAGAGTATGTGGACAGATTGGAGAGCATTGTAAGGAGATATCCTTGGCAATGGTTCAATTATTTTGATTTCTGGGGCGTGGATGATACCCCTTGTCTCCGGAAATGACATGATTAATGGTTTTATATATAATCATATGGCATTGAGAGAAATAGATATAAAGGAGATTCTTCCCCAGAGGGAGCCGATACTGATGGTGAGCCGTCTTGTGAGCTACACGGACACGACATCGGTCAGCGAGCTGGACATCAAGGCTGACAATTTCTTTATTGACGGAGACGGATGCCTCTGTGCGGAAGGGCTTACGGAGAACATTGCCCAGACTTGTGCTGCGCGAATCGGCTACTATCATAAATACATTCTTGGGGAGGATGTGAAGATAGGTTTCATAGGAGCTGTGAAAGGACTTGTGTATCATTCTCTTCCATCTTCCGGCCAGACTATCTCGACTGAGGTTGTCACCTTGCAGGAAGTCTTCAATGTAACATTGGTAAGTGCCTCTGTAAGAGACTCTGAGGGTAACCTGCTTGCAGAAGGAACGATGAAGATTGCCCTGGATTCCAGACAATGACGATGGACGGGAACAGAACCATAAATGTGCTTTCCGACTGCATTGTCTCCCCTCTCGGTTTCACTTCCGATGCCAATTTTTCAGCTGTGCTGGAGGGACGGACATGCCTGAAGCGCCATGAGGGCGTTTTCGGTGTACCGGAGCCTTTCGTGGCATCCCTGTTTGACAGGGAGTTGTTGGAGGAAGAGTGCAGGCGCGCGGGTGTGAGGGGTGATTTCACATTCTTCGAGAAATGCATGATTCTTTCAGCCAGGAAGGCTTTGGAAGGGTGCGGGGTGGATCCGTCTTCGGACCGCGTGCTCTTCGTTGTCTCAACTACCAAGGGGAATGTGGACATCCTGAATTCATCCGGTGAGGTGGATGCGAGGGAATATCTTCATGGAAGTGCCAGGGTCCTGGCTTCATATTTCCATAATCCGAACACTCCAATAGTCGTATCAAATGCCTGTATTTCAGGAGTATGTGCTTTGATAGAGGCAATGAGGGCGATAAGGAGCGGACGTTATGACTATGCGGTAGTGACAGGTGCCGACTGCCAGAGCAGGTTCATCGTATCCGGTTTCCAGTCCTTCAAGGCACTTTCAGATGATCTTTGCAGGCCGTTCGATGCAACCCGCAAGGGGCTGAATCTCGGGGAGGCTTCGGCTACGGTCGTCCTTGGGGCTGAAGGCGGTACAGGATGGGAGATTTCGGATGGGGTCATAAGGAATGATGCCAACCATATTTCCGGTCCTTCGCGTACCGGTGAGGGTAGTTTCAGGGTTTTGAGATACCTTATGGAAAATATAGGGAAAGATGAACTGGCTTTCCTGAATGTACATGGAACTTCCACTCCTTACAATGATGAGATGGAGTCGATTGCCATTGACCGTGCAGGATTGTCCGATGTGCCTGTCAATGCTCTCAAAGGTTATTATGGACATACGATGGGAGCCGCCGGAGTGTTGGAGACGATAATTTCCATGAAGGCCGCCGATGCAGGAATCGTGCTTGCCACCAAGGGTTATTCCGAATGCGGAGTGTCTTGTCCGGTGAATGTTTCTGACGGCATCAGGACGACGGACAGGAAGAGTTTCATAAAGCTGCTGTCCGGTTTCGGTGGATGCAATGCAGGTGTTCTTCTAAAGAAAGGAGGTCATGATGAATATTAAAGGATTCGTAAAGATAACTCCCGACAGAATATTGTCTGACAGGAATATACCTTTATATGAAGGTCATGGTTTGCAGTTGCTCCACTCTGCTTTCAAATCGCTCGGGACAGGTTATGCAAAATTCTACAAGATGGACCCATTGTGCAAGTTGGGATTCGTTGCGAGCGAGATTCTGCTTGCCGGTGAAGAAGGCCGCTTCGAGGAAAGGGAGGACAGGGCGGTCATATTGATGAACAGATCTTCATCATTGGCTGACGACAGGCATTATATCAGGACTGTGGAAGATTCCAATAATTATTATCCGAGTCCGTCAGTGTTCGTATATACCCTGCCGAACATAATCACTGGGGAGATTGCAATCCGTAATAAGTATCATGGTGAGACATGCTTCCATGTACTGCCATCGGCCGATCCTGAGATGATATATGACATTGTTACGGATGCATTTCAGGACAGGATTACGCGGTCGGCTCTTGCAGGATGGACCGAATGTGCCTCTGACGATGATTTCGAGGCTGTCATGTTCCTTGTCGATGCTGACGGGGACGGAACCGGATTCACTCCGGAATCTATAGAAAGAATAATGGAACTTTAAATTAAAGTCTTATATGATGGAAGGATTGATTGAAGAACTTAAATTGAAAATTATTGATGCCCTGAATCTTGAAGGCATGCAGCCTGATGAGATAGATGATGACGCTCCCCTTTTCGGAGACGGCCTCGGGCTTGATTCGATAGATGCGCTTGAGCTGATTGTACTGCTTGAGAAGGAATATGGCATAAAGCTCAAGAGCTCGGCAGAGGGCAAGGAGGTTTTCAAGTCCGTCAATGTTATGGCAGACTATGTCGCCAGTCACAGGACCAAGTAAATGAAACCGGCAGTCTACATAACCGGTGCAGGTGTCATATGTGCCTGTGGGACAAATAAAAAGGAAGTCCTGGATTCGCTTCTTGCCAAGCGTTCCGGCATAGGACCACTGAAGTATCTCGATGATGGAGGTCTCGGTCTGCCTGCCGGAGAGGTCGGGCTTTCCGACAGCGCCCTGAAAGCCATGCTCGGAATCGGGAACGGGGAAGTTTATGGCAGGACGGCCCTGCTCGGAATTGTGGCCCTTCGCGAGGCTCTGGATCAGGCCGGTCTCGCCGATGGAAACTCAGGGGCATTGATTTCCGGGACCACGGTCGGCGGGATGGATGTGAGCGAAAGGTATTGGGACAGGTTCATTTCCGGAGATTCGATGGATTCCTTGATATCGCTTCATGACTGCGGCAGCACTACAGAGCTTCAGGCCGATTATTTCGGGGGATTCAGCAGGGTCACCACCCTTTCGACGGCATGTTCATCAGCCGCCAATGCAATCATCAGGGGAGCTGACATGATACGCTCCGGCGAGTGCAGTATAGTGGTGGCGGGAGGAAGCGAATGTCTTACCAAATTCCATATCAACGGATTCAATTCGCTGATGATTCTCGACCATGAACCATGCAGGCCATTTGACAGGACCCGTGCCGGTCTGAACCTTGGTGAAGGTGCAGCCTATATCGTGCTTGAAAGTGAGGAATCTGTATTGTCACGAGGTGTGAAGCCTGTCGCTATGCTGTCAGGATGCGGCAATGCCTGCGATGCCTTCCATCAGACGGCGACATCTCCCGAAGGGACAGGAGCCTGTCTGTCAATGACTAAAGCATTGAAAGATGCCTCTATGAGGCCTTCAGACATAAGTTATGTGAATGCGCATGGCACGGGGACTCCCAACAATGATGAATCCGAAAGCACAGCATTGAGGACGGTGTTCGGTGACTCCATGCCCGCTGTGTCATCCACAAAGTCATTTACCGGTCATACTACAAGCGCTTCAGGGTCGATAGAGGCTGTAATATGCCTCCTGGCTCTTATGAACGGCTTCATACCTGCCAATCTGAATTGGACGGAGAGTGACGGGACTACGATTGTGCCGAGCATCGGGGCTGAGGGTGTCAGACATACCAATATTCTATGCAACTCTTTCGGTTTCGGTGGAAATGATTCATCAATTATCATATCGCCTTGCAAATGAATGAGATATACATAAAGGCAGCGGCAATGATTTCCTCCCAGAAGCCTCTTTGCGATGACTGGATGCATTCTCCGGAATCGCTTGGGGAAGGCATTGCGCTGTCTGCGGATCCGGATTTCAGGAAGTTCCTCTCCCCTATGGAGGGACGCCGGATGGGGCATTTGATGAAAAGGGCCCTCGCAACTTCCATGACATGCCTTGAGACGGCAGGAATCTCGCATCCCGATGCCATTGTGACTGGGACAGGAATGGGGTGTCTTGAGCATACCGGGGCTTTCATGGACGGTATTTCCGGAAGGAACGGGGCTGTTATGAAGCCTACGCATTTCATGCAGTCCACTCACAACACTCTCAGTTCGCTGATTGCAATAAAGACTGGTTCTCATTGTTATAATGCTACTTATTCGCATCGTGGCGTTTCTTTTGAGAGCGCGTTGGAGGATGCTGTGACACAGATGAAGCTCGGGCGCATCTCGAATGCTCTTGTCGGATGCTTTGATGAGATTACCCCTCAATGGGCTGAGCTTTTCGGAAGGACCGGATTTGCAGGGCCGGGAACCGCTGTGCCTGCGTCTGAGGCTGCCGTATCGTTTGTCGTCGACGGGCATGGAGAAGGGGCGTTGTGCAGATTTGGTGGCATGAGCCTGATTTACAGGCCTTCAGAAGGGTGCCTTGCCTCTGTCATGAATGGTTTGCTTGAGGCTGAAGGTCTTGGATTGGAGGATATTGATGCGGTAATTGCAGGTTATGACGGCAATGCGGCGAATGATATGGTTTATGACGGGATTCTGTCGGAAATATGTCCGGGAGTTCCAGTGGCCGGGTACAGGCATATGTTTGGGGAGTCTTGCAGTGCATCGGCTGTCGGTGTCTATGTCGGGGCTGTATGCATCCGGGAGGGGTTCATACCAGATTTCTTGTGGAAGGCCGGCCCTGGCGGGACTGTCGTGCCGGAAAATGTGATTGTCGTTAATCATTCTTCCGGTAAGGATATTTCGGTTATATTATTGAGAAAGAAATAGTTATGTGGAAAGTTTTACCTCTTGCGATGCTTCAGGCCCTTTTCCTGTGCGGTGGTCAGGTTCTGCTTAAGCTTGCCCTTGCCAAAATGGGCGCGTTCCGTTGGGCGTGGGATTTTTTCGTCTCGCAGCTGACCAACTGGTGGTTTCCTGCCTGCGGAGTCAGTTTCGGGGCTGCCACGGTGTTGTGGATGTATATGCTCAAGCATTTCCCTTTCTCGGTTGCCTATCCGGTAACGAGCATCAGCTATCTTTTTGGTATATTTGCTTCGCTTCTTGTATTCCATGAGCAGGTGAGCGTGTCACAATGGGTCGGCGTACTTCTGATTATGGCGGGATGTGCTTTGATAGTCAAATAGTTATGAGGAAGTTTGCAATATTTGTGCTGATGTTGTCCGGGATTTGTGCCTATGGGCAGAATCTTTCGTGTTCATTTGTGCAGACTGTCAGGAGCAGTATGATTCAGGGGAGCATGGTATCGGAGGGAAGGATGTGGTTCTGTCCTCCTGACAAGGTCAGGTGGGAATATGTTTCACCCGTTAGCAATGCTTTTGTAATGAACGGGAACGAGGCTTTCATTGTCGCAGACGGGAATGCCAGGAAAGTGGATATGGGAAGTGGCGGAATGTTCAAGGGCATTGCGGACATCATGCTTGCCGGGGTGTCCGGTGCAGGAGAGGACAGGTTTGATGTTCAGAAGGATGGGCAGAGGATGACTTTGGTGCCCAAGAGGCGGGATATGAAAAGGCTTTTTGCCAAGGTGGAGCTTGAAATGAGGGATGATGGTCTCCCCCTCTCCGTCCTGATTACCAGTCAGAACGGTGACTCTACCCATATACTGTTTTCCGACCACGATACCTCATCAATTTCCGACGACTTGTTCCTGTTGGAGAAATAGGATATGTCTCTCAGATCTCATGTTTTGTTTGAAATGAGAGCTGATTTCTGACGGAGCGGCGCGACGATATGGTTTGATTTTATTATAAATATTCAATATATGGTTTTGAAAGATGTTTTATACAGGGTTGCCGGAATAGAGGGTAATGTGGCCGTGGTCGAACTGATCCCGGACAATGCCGTTTACAGAGCCCATTTCCCGGGGATGCCAATCACACCGGGAGTCTGCATAATCGGGATGTGCCGTGAACTGGCCGGAATGATGGCAGGACGGGACCTGAAGCTGAAGGCCGCCAAGGACGTCAAGTTCACAAACCTCCTGACACCGGATTCTAATGCACCCGTAAATGTCGAATTCACTACTTTCAATGAAACGGAAGACGGGCTCGCAGCAGTTGCATCCGTGAGCCGCGAGGGCATTAAGATAGCTAGGTTGTCACTCATATTCAACTGAAATACAGAGAATTGATGGATGCCAGGAGAAACAGTCCGGTTAGAATCTGCGTGGTGATGCCTGCATACAACAATGCAGGCACGGTGGAAGACGTTTCCATGCGCATCCTTCGACAGACCTCCCACCTCATAGCAATCGATGACGGAAGCACCGATGCGACGCATGAAATACTGTCCCGTATGGGAATGACGCTGATCACCCATGAGCACAACAAAGGAAAAGGAGCAGCTCTGAAAACAGGATTCCGGGCAGCAGCCGAGCGCGGATATACACATGTCATAACGATTGACTCCGACGGACAGCACTTCCCGGAAGACTTGCCGAGATTCTTCGATGCCGTTGGACAGCACCCGGAATCCATCATAACCGGATGCCGTGACCTTTGTGCCGGAAACATGCCGAAAGGAAACCGCTTCGCTAACAACTTCTCGAATTTCTGGTTCCGGATCCAGACCGGAATCAGGCTGGACGACACCCAGACCGGCTATAGGGCATATCCCCTCGCCCATACCAAAGGCGTCCGTATCATGACCTCCCGCTACGAATCCGAACTCGAGCTTCTGGTATTGTCGGCATGGAATTCCACGCCAATCGTGCAGATTCCCGTGAATGTACATTATCCTCCGGCAGATGAGCGGGTTACCCATTTCCGCCCGGTGGCCGACTTCGTCCGAATCAGCATTCTGAACACATTCCTCTGCATGGCAGCCATATTGTATGGCCTTCCGGCAAGGGCAATAACAGGACTCATACACAGATGAACCGGATTTTTCTGAAAATATACGATTTCCTGTCGTCCCGAAGGACTGTGGCCTGGACCATCCTAGCCGTGGCCATTGTATTGTCGGTCCTGTCCCTGTCGAGAATGAAATACAGTGAGGACATATCGGCCTTCCTTCCGAAAAATGAATTGACACGGAAGTATTCGTCAATATACATGCAACTCGGAGGTCAGGACAGAATAGCAGTCTTTTTCCGTGGTGGTGACAAGGATTCCCTTATGTGTGCAATGGACCTTTTCGGAGAGATCTGGAAGGAAAGGGATACTGCAGGAATAATCAAAGACCTTCAGGTGTGCATGGAGGAAGATGCTGCCGGCAAGGTCATGGATTTCGTGAGGGGTAATATTCCATATTTCCTTGAAAAACAGGACTATGAAAGGATGGATTCAATTCTTGCACGACCAGACTGTATCAAATCTGCCCTTGAGAATGACATGAAGATGCTTATGTTTCCCTCATCGTCCATGGTGGGAGACCATATAAGCTATGATCCTCTAGGCCTTTTCTCTCCGGTTTACAAAAGGCTCTCTGAAATGAACACAGGGGCTGCCAGGATGGAAGACGGCTATGTATTTCTCGGGGAAGAAGGTGCAGGGACGGTTTTCATGACATCCCCATACGGCGACAGTGAAAGCGGAAACAATTCGAAGATTGTCAATTTGTTGGATGAGGTCAGCGAAAGTGTTTCTAAAACATATCCGACTGTTGCGGTATCCTCTGTCGGAGGTCCTGTAATAGCGGTAGGAAATTCATCGAGGATAAAGAAAGACAGCATATTGGCAGTAGTGATTGCCATTGTCCTGATTCTCACAGTTTTGCTCCTGTCTTTCCGCAATATCAAGGACATGATCTGGATAGGATTCTCCATTGCCTGCGGCAGTCTCTTCGCCCTTGGACTCATATCACTTTTCAAGACGGAAATATCCCTTATAATTTTGGGAATCAGCTCCATAATCATTGGCATAGCTGTCAATTATCCTCTGCATTATATCGACCATCTGAAACATCAGCCTGACAGGAGGGCCGCCCTCAGGGACGTGACTTCCCCTCTGCTTACAGGAAACCTTACGACGGTGTTCGCATTCCTTTCCATGTATCTGCTTAAGGCTCAGGCTCTTCACGATTTCGGACTTGCAGGGGCACTGGTGCTTGTCGGGACAATACTTTTCGTTCTTGTGTTCCTGCCTTCCCTTTCAGGAAGTTCGGCACCGAGGCGCCCGGCAGCAGTTGATTTCGGACGGATTGTGCCTGACAGGATTCCAGGATGGCTGTTCTGGCCGTTCCTCGCTGTTACATTGGTCCTTGCGATATTCAGCTCTAAAGCGGAGTTCGACTCAGACATGAGGAACATAAACTATATGACGGACAGGCAGAGAGAGGATCTTGCACTGCTTTCATCCGCTTCAGGAAAGGAGGGATTTACCAAGATATGGGCAGTCAGCGAGGGTGAGAATCTGGAAGCCGCTTTGCAACGCAATGAAGAGTTCCTGAATGAAATAGGTAATAAATGGAATATCAGCACAATAAGTTCGCTTGTTCCTTCCATGGAGAGACAGGAAGAAAAGCTTGCGATGTGGGCGGAATTCATTGGGAAATATCCCGGACTGTATGGAGAGGTCGCAGAGAAAGCTTCGCAGGCAGGGTTTTCTGATTCCGCATTCCTGAACTTCTCCAAAGTGCTCGGGGCTAGCTATCCTGTAAGGGATGCGGGGTGGTTCACTCCCCTTTTCGAGACTGTAGGACAGGCCTCGGTCATTGATGCTGAAGATGGGGCCGTCGTAGTGAACTATATAACAGTGCCTTCTGACCAGGCTCCGGAAGTGAAGGAAGAGATATCATCTTTGATCAGACAGACGCATTCATTCGTGTTTGACGGTTCGGATGTCTCGAGCAATATTGCAGAGCTGCTCTCAGATGATTTCAACAATATAGGGTTCGTATGCGGATTCATTGTGTTCTTTTTCCTATGGCTTTCATTCGGGAGAATTGAACTCAGCCTGATGTCATTCCTGCCACTTGCCGTGAGCTGGGTTTGGATATTGGGAATCATGCATATTGCCGGCTTGCAGTTCAATATCGTAAATATCATCCTTGCCACTTTCATTTTCGGCCAGGGAGATGACTACACAATATTCATAACGGAAGGATTGATGTATGAATATGCCTACGGGCGGAAAATCCTGTCTTCATACCGCAACAGCATTGCCTTGTCTGCCATAATAATGTTCATAGGCATAGGCACTTTGATAGTGGCGCAGCATCCGGCCATGAAGTCGCTTGCACAGGTGACCATAATCGGCATGTTCACAGTTGTCCTGATGGCATGCTGTCTTCCTCCGATTGTTTTCCGGGCCCTTGCATACAAGAATGGGAAGCCGAGGGTGATGCCGTTGACACTCAAGAGGCTGGCGAGGTCGCTTTGGGCGATGACTTTCTTCCTGGCTGCCGTGAGTGTCATTGTGCCGGCAACGAAGGTCTATTTCCTCTTCGGCAAGAACAGTGAGAAGAAGAAACTGCGCTATCATGTTTTCCTCCAGAAACTTTCCGGATTCATCATGCACCGTGTGCCTGGTGTCGGGTTCAGCATCGACAACAGTGCCGGGGAGACTTTTGAAAAGCCTGCTGTAATTGTCTGCAACCATCAGTCTCATCTTGACGTTCTTTGTCTTATGATGCTTTCTCCGAAGGTCGTGGTGCTGACAAATGATTGGGTCTGGAACAATGTATTTTATCGCGGAATCATCCGTCATGCTGAATTCTATCCGGTTTCGGACGGTATGGATGCCAATCTTGCAAGGCTCAGGGGCCTGGTTGCAAGGGGATATTCGGTGGTGGTGTTCCCGGAAGGTACGCGCTCGGATGACGGCCGTATCGGGAGATTCCACAGGGGGGCTTTCCTGCTTGCCATGGATTTGGGGCTCGATGTGATTCCTGTGATTCTGCATGGAGCCTCAGACGTGCTTCCCAAGAAGGATTTCATGTTAAGGCCAGGCAGGATTGACGTGAGGGTGTGCGAAAGGGTTTCTTTGGACGAAATGGGAGGCGATGCAAGGTCTGCCGCAAGGAATTGCAGGAAGTTCTATGAGCAGAGATACGGGCAGATGTGCAAGGAGATTGAAAAGGCTGATTATTTTGTCGAGATTGTCAGACATACGTATATTTACAAAGGGAAAGATGTGGAGAGGGCTGCTGCCAGGGAGTTGGCAGGGGCGGATTTCGGAGTAATAGACGGTGTGCAGAACGGGACAGCGGTCAGGGTTGCCTGCGGAGAGTCCGGGGCATTTGCTTTGTTGTTTGCCCTGGCGCGCAGGGATGTTACAGTCGTTGTGGAGGGAGCTGGGGAGATGGCTGGTGACTTGCTTCGCAATTGTGTTGTCAGGCCGGAGAATCTGGTTTTGGAATGATAAGTAAGGCTAGAAAATGATATAATTTATAGAACAATGGAAATCAACGACATAGAATTCCAGACACCTGAAGCAATCAAAGAATTTCAGGAAGGACTATTGAAAACGGCGCTGGAATATCTTGCGGCAAATTCCCCATATTACCGCAGGATGTTCGACCGTTGCGGAATCAACATAAGCAAAATCAGACACATCGAAGACCTTGTGAAAATCCCTTTCACGGAGAAAAAGGACCTGCAGCTCTTCAACGAGGATTTCCTGTGTGTCCCGAAGGAGAAAATCATCGATTACATAACCACTTCAGGCACATTGGGAGACCCGGTTACATTCGGATGCACGGAGAAAGATCTCCAGAGACTTGCATACAACGAAAAGAAGTCGTTTGAATGCGCCGGAGTGCGTCCTGGCAACATAGTGCAGCTGATGACCACCCTCGACAAGCGCTTCATGGCCGGTCTCGCCTACTTCCTCGGAATCAGGGAACTCGGGGCAAGCGTTATCAGGGTCGGCAACGGTATTCCTGAACTGCAATGGGATACGATACGCCGCATAAAGCCGGACACGATAATGTGTGTGCCATCTTTCATACTGAAGCTCATCCAATATGCCGAAGAGCATGGAATTGACTATAAGTCAAGCAGTATCAAGAGGATAATCGGTATAGGAGAAGGTCTGCGTGACCGCAATTTCGAACTCAACCTGCTTGGCAGAAGAATCAGGGAAAAATGGGATGTGCAGCTCTTCGCCACTTATTCATCAACCGAGATGGGAGCGACTTTCTCCGAATGCGAATATGGAATGGGAGGCCATGTACATCCTGAACTGATAATAGTTGAAATCATCGGTGAGGATGACCTGCCTGTTGAAGACGGACAGACTGGCGAAGTGGTGGTGACCACCCTCGGAGTGGAAGGAATGCCACTGTTGCGTTTCCGCACGGGAGACATGGCAGCAAAATGCGTGGAGCAATGCAAGTGCGGGCGCTGGTCTTACCGTCTCACCCCTCTTGCAGGACGCAAGCACAATATGATAAAGCTCAAAGGCACGACACTTTATCCTCCTGCCGTCAACGATGTTCTCGACAATACCGACTATGTGGAGAACTATCTGGTGGAAGTCAAGGACAGTGATGCCGGAACGGATTCAGTCACAGTCAAGATCAGCCTCAAGTCGCATCCGGATTTCGATGTTGTGAAGGACTTGAAGGACAGATTCCGTTCGCGCATAAGAGTTGCCCCGGAAATTGAGATTCTCGACAATGACACGATTGCAAGGATGATATATCCTCCTAAAAGCCGCAAGCCAGTCAAATTCATAGACCTGAGAAACAAATAAACATATCAGCCATGACCCTATTCGATGACATCCGTCCATACTACGATGAAGAAATCCCTGCTGCCATGCGCAGGATTGTGGAGCATCCTTACTTCCCTCTCCTTGCCTCATACGTGTTTCCGGGAGTCGATGTCAAGGAATTGAAAGACAGGTTCTTGACATTCAGGAATATTAATGATTTCCAGATAGGTGTAATGAAACAGGTGAACGAGCAGGTCATAAGGACTTCAACTACGGGATTCACCTACAGCGGGATAGAACGGCTCGATCCTTCCAAAAGATATCTTTTCGTGTCGAATCACAGGGACATTATGCTCGATGCATCGCTTCTGCAGTATGTCCTGTGGCTGAACGGACATGAGACTACGGAAATCACTTTCGGAGCCAATCTGATGACGGATCCTCTCGTAGTGGACATAGGCAGGTCCAACAAGATGTTCAGGGTGGAAAGGGGTGGTTCCGCCAAAGAATTCTACAGGAGTTCGGCACATTTGTCGGAATATATACGATATGCAGTCACTGTCAAGAATCAGTCGGTATGGATTGCCCAGCGCAACGGCAGGACAAAGGACGGGCATGACGCTACGGACCCGGGCATTGTAAGCATGTTCTCAATGAGTGCTTCAGATGACAAGGTAAAAGCTATTGACAGTCTTAATATTGTTCCTGTTGCTGTTTCTTATGAATGGGAGCCTTGTGACTATGCGAAGGCAAGGGAACTGTGCATATCGAGGGACAGGAAATATGTCAAGCAGCCCGGAGAGGACCTGCAGAGCATACTGTCTGGCATAACGGGTCAGAAAGGACGTGTGCATTTCAGCATATGCGAGCCACTTGCATTTGATGAGATAAGTGCCTGTGCTTCGGAAAAGGGCGGTGCAAGGTTCAACAGGGCTGTTGCGTCACTTATAGACAACCGTATATGGAATGAATACAGGAACTTCCCTACCAATTATGCCGCATATGACATTATGAATGGTACGGACAGGTTCAGAGACCGTTATACAGATGAGGAGAGAGCCTCTTTTGAGGCCCGTCTGGATGCCCTTCCTTGTGAGGAAGGGTTGGATATGGGAGTCCTCAGGGCTGTTTTTCTGGGGATTTATGCTAATCCGGCAGATACCTCGGTTTGCATTGGACGTTCGGAATGACAGCCGTTGGCAATTAGCTGATATGTCGGATCATTCTGATGTAGGGATGACCGAAAAAGATGATTTCCTCATCTTCGATGAATCCGATTGATTTGTAATATTCACGGAGTCTCGGTGCATTCTTGTCAGCTATCAGGGAGAATTTCCTGTGACCGGCGGCAATTCCACGCTCAATGGCCGCATTCATCAGCATGTGGCCGATTTTCTGTCCTCTGTAAGACGGCAGGATTGTCATTGAATCAAGATAATATTCACCTTCCTCGGTTTCCATTCCGGATTCAGCCAGATTGATTCCCAGTTTTTCCATGGCATAGGAAAAAGTCCTTTTGCGTGCGGACTCATATATTGCTCCGTCGTAGGACACCAGACATCCTACAGGCTTTCCGGTTTCGGTGTCTTCAGCTGTAATTGAGTGTCCGTACCAATAAAGACTCCAGTCACAATTGCAGATTTCCTTCATGGTTGCCAAAGTCTGAGGCTCTGCACCAGCTTCTATTTCTTCTATAGGTGCGATGTTGGCGGCTGCCATCACACATTCTGCCAAAAATGCCAAATCTCTCTGCTCAGAATCTCTTATAACTATCATAACATTTTTGTTTTAACTAATAACTAATTTGTTTTATATATTGATATACAATTATTAAGATATTCTCTAACATCTTCCCACTTGTAATATGGTCCTGTTGAAGATTCAAGACCTGACAAGCGGCGTTTGCAGGTGTTGCGCAGGGTGTCAATCTGTATATGAGCTTTGGCTCAAATATAGCAAATCAGATGATAATTTGCTAAATTTGTCCCGCTTATGGACTGAAATGAAGAATAAGACATTCATATTGTTCATCGTTGCCGCTTTCCTTTCGGGAGGCTGCTCCGGTGTGGCATCGACGCTTGCTGACTTTGATGTTCCCGTTTATATTCCGGAATATGCCGGAGGGTTCTCAATCGCAGGTGCCGATGGCCGCAAAAGCACGATCATAACGGTGACAAATCCTTGGCAGGGCGCGGAAGGGGTCGTGGACAGGCTTTTGGTCAGGCGTGGAGGAGAAGATGTGCCTGCCGGTTTTGAGGGCCAGGTCGTGGAGGGAGACGCTTCCCGGGTGATCTGCATGTCGTCGACTCATGTGGCCATGCTGGAGGCCGTAGGGGCAGCAGGTACTGTCGTCGGGGTGTCTGGGCTCCGATATATATGCAATCCTACGGTCAGGAGCAACGGAGCGATAGATATTGGATATGATGAATCCATTGATTATGAATCCGTTGTGGCATTGGAACCTGATATAGTTTTCCTGTATGGCGTCAGCGGAATGTCTGTGGCGCAGAATAAACTTGGCGAACTCGGAATTCCATATATATATATAGGTGAATATGTGGAGCAGAATCCTCTCGGAAAGGCGGAGTGGATGGTGGCAGTGGCAGAAACAGTCGGTAAACGTGATATGGCGGAGGAGGAGTTTCGTGGAGTGGTATCGCGGTATGTTGATTTGAAATCACAGATCTCGGCTTCCGTATGTGATGCTCCATCGGTGATGTTCAATGTTCCATATGCTGACACTTGGTTCATGCCGACCGCCAGAAGCTATATGATAAGGCTTGTGGAGGATGCCGGAGGTGAATATGTCTACAAGCAGAACAGAAGCGGCGGATCAGTCCCGGTGGATATGGAAGAGGCCTTGCTCCTTATGTCGCAGGCTGATGTATGGCTGAATGTGCAGGCTGAGTCTGTGGATGCACTGTGCAGGAGATATCCGCGTTTCCGGAGCATGCCTTGCGTGGTTTCGGGAAAGTTATACAATTGTGACAGACGTTCGTCTGAGGGCGGAGGAAATGATTTCTGGGAGACGGGAGTCGTGGAGCCTGACATTGTGCTCAGGGATCTTGCCCGCATATTGCATCCGGAATTGTTTGATGAATATGAACCAGTATATTTCCGACAGTTATGAAGACTCGTACCGGTGTCATATTAATTGTCCTTTCTGCCCTGACCGTCTTGCTGTTCATTGCTGATCTTGCAGTCGGTTCGGTCTCGCTGCCGGCCCATGATGTCTGGAAGGCTCTGTTCGGCGGTGATGTTCCGGATGTAACGGTCAAGATTGTGAGGGAAATCCGGCTGATGAAGGCTCTTACGGCAGTGATTGCCGGAGTGTCGCTTTCTGTGGGAGGGCTTCTGATGCAGACTCTGTTCCGCAACCCTCTTGCCGGTCCTTATGTGCTTGGAATAAGCTCAGGAGCGAGTCTCGGTGTCGCTTTGTTCATTCTTGGCATGCCTTTGCTCGGTATTTCCGGCAATTCAGTGCTTTCGTCCATCGGTGTGGCCGGATCTGCATGGATAGGTGCCGCCCTTGTTCTTGCACTGGTCGCTGCCGCAAGCATAAGGATAAAGGATATAATGGTCATACTGATTCTCGGAATGATGCTGTCTTCAGGTGTGAGCTCCATAGTGCAGATTCTCCAGTACCTTAGCGACGAGCAGTCCTTGAAATCATTCGTGCTTTGGACGATGGGATCTCTGGGAGATGTCACTTCAGCCCAGATGAAAGTAATGGTTCCTACCGTCATTTGCGGTCTCGGGCTTGCCGTGGCATCGGTCAAGTCGCTCAATCTCATGCTTTTGGGAGAGAACTATGCCAAGACCATGGGCATGGATGTGAACAGGTCGAGGATGATTGTCTTCCTGGCTACCACTTTGCTTGCCGGTACAGTGACTGCATTCTGCGGGCCTGTAGGCTTCATAGGCCTTGCTGTACCTCATATTGCAAGGGCTATGTTCAGAAGTGCGGACCACAGGATTCTTTTGCCTGGATCTGCATTGTCAGGAGCCGTTATCCTTCTTTTCTGCGACATTTTCTCAAAATGGCTGTCCTTGCCGATCAATACAATTACCGCCTTGCTCGGTATTCCTATTGTTGTATGGGTGGTCGTAAGGAACAAATCGATAGTCTGACCATGATAGAGCTGAAAAACATATCACTCGGATATCCGGGCAGGACTCTTCTTGATGATGTTTCCTGCCGTTTTGATGATTCATCCCTGATAGCCATTATCGGAAGGAACGGTTCGGGAAAATCTTCGTTGCTCAGGGCAATCGCTTCATTGTCTGACAATTATAAAGGAAATATCATTGTGGACGGCAAAAACGTCAATGATATGGATGCCATACAGAGAGCAATGTCGATATCGCTTGTGACGACGGAAAGGATAAGGATTGCCAATCTGTCATGCAAGGACCTTGTGGCTTTGGGACGCGCTCCATATACCAACTGGTTCGGAAGGATGCAGGAAAGTGACAGGGAGGCGGTCATGGAGTCTTTGGACGCTGTCGGAATGGCGGACTATGCGGACAGGACCATGGACAGAATGTCGGACGGAGAGTGCCAGAGGGTAATGATTGCCCGTGCTCTTGCGCAGGATACTCCGAACATTCTGCTTGACGAGCCGACTTCGTTTCTTGACTTGCCTGGGAGATATGAGATATGTGCGCTACTTGCGGACATTGCCCATAGTCTCGGGAAATGCATTCTGTTCTCTACGCATGAACTGGAAATAGCTGTCGGCAGGTGTGACAGTGTCGCGATTGTGGATTCCCCTTCCCTGATTCATCTTCCTTCGGACAAGATAAAAGCCTCCGGACATATCCAGAGGCTTTTCGGAATCGATCTTTAGTTTGTCTTTATGGCAAACTGAAATCATATTTGGAGGCTTACCCAAAAGCCTCACCTTATTTATTTTCCTGTTCCAGGGTATGGAATGACGACCCGTCGAAGCAGTGAGTGCAGATACGGCACTTCGGCAGGCCTATGGCTGAGACGATTGATTCTATCTTACTGAATTTCAGAGAGTCCAGCTTGAGTCTGCGTGCTATCTCCGCCACCATCCTGTTGTATTGCTCCGATCCTGTAGTGGCGTAGGCTTCGATGTTCTGAGGGTTCTCTCCCTCGAAATCCTGAATGATTCGTCTTGTTATCAGTTCGAGCTCGCTTTTGCTTGCTGAGAAATTGACGAAAGGACATGCATAAATCAGCGGCGGGCAGGCAATTCTCATGTGGACTTCCTTCGCTCCAAGGTCGTGGAGGAGTCTTGTGCTGTCCCTGAGCTGGGTTCCCCTGACGATGCTGTCATCGCAGAACAGCACCCTTTTGTCCTTGAGGACGGCAGCATTCGGAATCAGCTTCATCTTGGCCACAAGGTTTCTCATTTCCTGGTTGACAGGCATGAATGAGCGTGGCCATGTCGGGGTGTATTTGCATATTCCCCTTTTGTAAGGGACCTTGTGCCCTTCGGCATATCCTATTGCCATTCCTATTCCGCTGTCCGGGATACCGCTGGCATAATCCACTTCGGTCTTGTCTTCCTCACCCATGATACGTCCGGTGTCATATCGCATCTGCTCGACATTCTTGCCTTCGTAGAAGCTTGTCGGGAAACCGTAATATATCCAGAGGAACGAGCATATCTGCATGCCGGGGTTCGCCGGCCTCATTGTAGTATATCCGTCGGCATTGATCTTCACGATTTCCCCCGGGCCGATATAGTGTTCAATCTCATAGTCAAGATTTGAGAAAGAAGTTGTCTCGCTTGCCACGGCATAGGCTCCATCTTTCTTTCCGATTACCAGCGGAGTCCTTCCCCAACTGTCCCTGGCTGCAATGATTCCGTCCTCTGTAAGAAGAAGGAGTGAGCATGAACCCTTCACCGTGCGGAATACATTCTCGATGCCGCTCACAATGTCGCTTCCTTGAATGATGAGGAGGGAAATCAGCTCGGTCTGATTGGTCTTGCCGCTGCTGAATTCGCTCAGGGGCATGTTCTTGTCAAGCAGTTGTGACGAGATTTCCTCGAGGTTGTTGACCTTTGCGACTGTGACGATGGCAAAGCGTCCGAGATGGGATTTCATGAGCAGAGGCTGGGCGTCGGTGTCGCTTATGACTCCGATTCCTGCCGTGCCTTTGAATTTGGGAAGTTCTGCTTCGAATTTAGTTCTGAAATAGGTTGATTCCAGGCTGTGGATGCTTCTGTTGAATCCGTCTGAAGCACTGTAGGTAGCCATTCCGGCACGGCGTGTGCCGAGATGCGAGTGATAGTCAGTTCCGTAGAACAAGTCGGAAATACATTGTTTTTCCTTGGCGATGGTTCCAAAAATTCCTCCCATGTCTGTACTTCTAATTAACCGGCCGCAAAGGTATCATATTTATGCTTTACTGCAAATTTTTTCAATAACTTTGCAGCATGAAACGATTGATTGACATACATAACCATACCATTGCATCAGGGCATGCTTATTCCACTCTTCAGGAAATGGTGAGGGCGGCTGCCGAGGCCGGCATTGAGTATTTCGGCATTACGGACCATGCTCCTTCGCTACCGGGAGCGATTGACCCGATGTATTTCCGCAATTTCGGGGTGATACCGCGTGAAATGTACGGTGTAAGGCTTCTGATGGGGTGTGAATTGAATATCCTTGATTCTGCCGGAACCATTGACCTCGACGAGAGGCATTATTCCTTCATGGACATAAGGCTTGCCGGAATCCACAAGCTCTGCTGGACTCCCGGTACGAAAGATCAGAACACCGAAGGGGTTCTCAATGTGATGCGCAACAAATGGGTCAATGTCATCACTCACCCCGGTGACGGTACCGCAGAACTCGATTTCGAGCCTCTCGTTCTTGCCTCCCGCGATACCCGTACTGTATTGGAAATCAATTCTTCTTCACTGATTCCATACAGGAAAAAGACAGCTGCCAGGCCGAACAACCTGGAGATTCTGAACCTGTGCCGGAAATATGATGTTCCCGTCATAGTTTCATCGGATGCCCATATTTCCTTCTCCGTCGGGGATTTTCGCTATGCTCTCCCCCTTCTGGATGAGGTCGGTTTCCCTGATGAGCTAGTCCTGAACAATTCTCCTAAAGATTTCTTTGACTTCACCGGACTTTCGTTGGATATATAATGGATAATAAAAGGTGAAAGAAATCAAATAGGTTTCCCGTAACGGCAAGGATGTCAGGGTTCTCGATTTCTCATTCGGCAAGCAGGAAATTTCATACGATGGTGAGAAGTTCGCAGGGCTGGATGTGAAAGTGGCTTTCGGTGGCGTGGAGTTGAAATAAAGGGCGAGTTACTCAATCTGTCATATCAAGAGGGGGCTGACCCAAAAGTCCAACAATGTCATTTTGATTGAGCGTAGCGAATGGAGAAATCTTCAATACAAGCACGTATATAGATGTCTCGGCTCCCGTTGGTCGCTCGACATGACAGTAATAGGATACTTTTGGGTCAGCCCCGCTTCGTTTGCCCGGGATGACAAAATGTCGTTATATTATTCAACGACCGGGAGATTGGCAAGGCTGGCATCGATGTCAGCATCTGTAGGGATGACATCTGTCATGGTGCCGTCATTGAACTGCTCGTAGGCCTTCAGGTCAAAGTAACCGGTACCGGTGAGTCCGAAGACAATGTTCTTTGCCTCACCGGTTTCCTTGCATTTCAGGGCCTCGTCGATGGCTACGCGGATTGCATGACTGCTTTCCGGAGCTGGAAGAGTTCCTTCCACCCTTGCGAATAGCTGTGCAGCCTCGAAGACCGAAGTCTGCTCGACTGACCTTGCCTCAAAAAGACCGTCATGATAGAGCTGAGACAGGATAGGGCTCATTCCGTGGTATCTGAGGCCTCCTGCATGGTTGGCAGACGGGATGAACTGGTTGCCAAGGGTGTACATTTTTGCGAGAGGACAAATCATGCCCGTATCGGCGAAATCGTATGCGAACTTGCCTCTTGTAAAGCTCGGACATGATGCTGGCTCGACTGCAATGATTTGATAATCAGCTTCTCCACGCAATACTTCTCCAACAAACGGACTGATGAGTCCTCCGAGGTTTGAACCGCCTCCGGCACAGCCTATGATGATGTCCGGCTTGATTCCATATTTGTCAAGAGCCGCCTTTGCTTCAAGTCCGATCACTGTCTGGTGGAGAAGAACCTGATTCAGCACGGATCCGAGCACATATCTGTAACCCGGATGAGTCACGGCGGTTTCCACTGCTTCTGAAATTGCACATCCAAGACTTCCGGTCGTGCCCGGGAACTTCTCGAGAAGCGCCCTGCCAACCTGGGTCTCCATGCTTGGCGACGGTGTCACGGAAGCACCGTATGTCCTCATGACCTCTCTTCTGAAAGGCTTCTGCTCATAGGAACATTTCACCATGAACACTTTGCAGGCAAGTCCGAAATACGAACAAGCCATGCTCATTGCAGTCCCCCACTGCCCTGCTCCGGTCTCGGTCGTGACACCTTTCAATCCCTGCTTTTTAGCGTAGTAAGCCTGTGCAATTGCTGAGTTCAGCTTATGGCTACCCGACGTGTTGTTTCCTTCGAACTTGTAATAGATATGGGCCGGTGTCCCGAGCGCTTTTTCGAGGAAATACGCCCTTATGAGCGGTGACGGCCTGTACATCTTGTAGAAATCCCTGATTTCCTGAGGAATATCGAAATATGGGGTGTCATTGTCAAGCTCCTGTCTGCACAGATCCTCGCAGAATACCTGACCCATTTCTTCGAGGGTCATAGGCTGGTGAGTGCCCGGGTTGAGCAGTGGTGCCGGTTTGTTCTTCATGTCCGCGCGGACGTTGTACCATTGTGAAGGTATTTCATTTTCGGCGAGATAGATTTTGTAGGGAATTTTTGTTTCCATAATTTTTTACTGTTATTGTTGATTGATGAAATTTGCATAAAAAAAACAGAGCCCCGTCGCAGTTGCGGCAGGACTCTGTTGTACATATACACAACGGTTGGCTGACCCTCTACGACTTACTAAGCTGTAAAAGGCACCACCACCAATTGATATTTGAATAAATCCTCATTTCTTTTGTTTTGACGATGCTAAATTATAGCATCGGTGTCAAATTTCAAAGATATTTCTTGACTTTTTTAAAAATACATCGGTATCACTTTACATATTTGCGGGCATCTGGAAGGGCCTCTTGAAGCGCTGCAATTCGTTTTGAATCACAAGGATGAGTGCTGAAGAAATCGTTCTTCGATGAATTGCCTCCAGCCGACATCTTCTCCCAGAATTTCGGGGCTGCCTCTATGTCATATCCTGCAATAGCCATTATGTACAGACCGATACGGTCAGCCTCATATTCATGCTTGCGGGAGTAAGGAAGCAGGACTCCGAGCTGTGAACCTACATTGAAGCCGAGGTTGAACAAAGACTGAGCAGTCTCCCCTTTCTTTGCACCAACTACTTCACTGGCAACCGTACCTACCATGTTCATTGCAGCCTGCTGGCTCATCCTCTCGTTGCCATGACGCGCTATCGCATGTGCCATTTCATGTCCCATTACAACGGCTATATAATCCGGAGTATCGGCATATCCCATTATACCCTCATAGAAAACTATCCTCCCCGATGGCATGCAGAACGCATTCACTTCATCAGACTGAACGAGCTGGATATCCCAGTCAAGCCCCGCAAGAGTGCTTGTCTGACCTGCGGATGACAGATATGTCTCCAATGCCGAAGTCATTCTCTTCCCTACTTCAACGAGCATTTTAGAATCTGCTGCATTGGTAGAAACCTTCGCAGTGCTCATAAATTCTGTATATGACTGTTCCGACAATGACGCTATTTCGCTGTCGCTGAAAAGAAGCACTTGCTTCCTGCCTGTGAATGCCACTGTTCCGCACGATGCTGTCATGATTGCAGCTGCACAGAGCAATGCAATAAATAATCTTGGATGTTTCATCTGGATATTGTTTATAGATTAATTCAGTACTATGAGCAATGCGCAGGCGACAAGAGCCAGGCCTAGCACGATGTTGACAGTCTTTGTGTGACGCCTGAGGAAATGATGCAGTGCAGTACCTGCAAGAAGCCATACGAGATTGGCACCCGGCCCTGCTATCATAAGCAGGAGACACACTGGAAGCAGGTCTGTGAACCGTTCGGAATACGGCAGTACGAATGTGGAATATACGCTTATGTCGAACAGGATCATCTTTGCATTGGTAAGCTGGACAACGAAGCCGTTCAGGAATGAACATGGCTTGGTCTTGTCCGAACCCATTCCCGGATTGCGCATCATCCTTATCGCGAGATATATGATGTAGGCCGCACCGATGTATTTGAGCCATATTACATATTCACCCATTGCTTCTCCGAGGAAATGGATTATGACTGCCACTATCAGGGCTGCGGTCAGGAATCCGCATACGAGCCCCCACCACATGCGGAGAGCGGCCTTTCTGCCATGGTTCATGGAGCATGACAGAGCATAGAGGTTTGCAGGTCCCGGAGTATATCCGACTGCAAACAGCTGAATGAGCAATGATGGAAGCAAGTTCAGTGGCATCGTGTGCTATTTGGCTGCGAAATTAGGAAAAACGCATAAATATACAAGGATGTATATTGATAACATATTTGTTAAAAGTAATAACAATATTGTTAATTATATTGATATAGCTACTTTTAAAGCTTCAAATAATTCATCTTCCGTCCGATAAGGGTGGATTATGAAATAATCGTCGCCGGTGAGCATGGCGGACAGTTGTGTCCTGGTCTTGTCGTAGAAGATATGGACGGGTTTTGCATATTTCTCGGCATATGCAAGTTCGTAACCTACTCCGAGGGAAGGTGTTGTACATTCCGCTATCACAATGTCGGCTTCTCTCAGCCATGCAGTATCCTGTTCATAGATGATTTTGTCTGCATTCTCAAGATGTTCGACCTTGCTTTTGGAGAGGTCTCCGACATGTTCTGTCAGAACTGTATTGTCCTCCTGCAGAAAAGATATCATTTTCCTATACAGTTCAGCGTCCGCCCTGCCCCCGCGGATCGATCCTGCAAAATAAATTTTCATGTTCGGTTTCATACTATCCTTAATTCCGCAAAGCGGATTGCTTAAAAAATAGCAAGCCCCTGATAAAG
>JBJEBN010000004.1:0-23745 GCA_051870095.1 Candidatus Cryptobacteroides sp.
TCAGAAATCACACTTTCACGCAGAAACTTTTGGAAGTCTGCGGAATTGAGGTATAGATGAATGTCTGCAACTTCCTTCCCTCCCATTCGGAAGGCACAGCATTGAGATCCGGAATTCTTCCTGCTATGAAGATGTCTGTTCCCTTGACATAAGGGTTATGCCACCTTGGTACATTTCATGGCAAATGTGTGTTGTATATCTGGCATTCATCTGCTTTATCATCCTCAGCATCAAGTATTATTACAAACAGAAAAACAAGAAATTAAAAGAGGCGGAGATAAAACGGCTCGAATACGAGAACCTTGTCAAAGAAAAGAGAATATCTGAGATTGAGAGGGAAAACCTTCGTAACGAATTGAAATACAAAGGTCAGGAGCTTGCCAACATCACTCTTAACAACTCCCGTAGGAATAACTTGATAAATGATCTGATAACAAAGCTCCAGACCATCAACTCATACGAAGATACAGAAGAAATACGCAAAAACTCATCCGCCCTGATAAGGGAACTGGAAACGCAGCTTAAAGATGAGTCAGACTGGCATAAGTCCGAGGACTATTTCAATACTATCTATGATGGTCTGCTTGACAGACTGAAATCATCTTATCCTACCCTCTCGAAAACGGATCTGAAATTGTGTGTTTACATCAAGCTGAATATGTCAACCAAGGAAATAGCCGACTTGATGAACATATCCCCGAGAAGCGTTGAAATGGCACGGTACAGGCTCCGCAAGAAACTTGGGCTGAAACCGGAAGAAGAGATTCTATCTTTATTGAAATAGAATCAATCCTGTGGAGCAATTCAGTCGAGTCCCATTTTTTCTTTCATGCTGCGCAGCAGGTCGAAGGCTTGCAGAGGTGTCATATTGTTCAGATCCGCAGAGTCCAGGTCCTCCTTCAATGATGACAGGAGAGGGTCTTCGAGCTGGAAGAATGACAGCTGGAGCGAGCCGTCGCTCTCGACACGGCCTTCGCGGATGTTGTGGGGCTTGATGATGTCATTCCTGGAACGGACTCCGGCAGAGCCGCCCTTCTCCAGTTGGGAGAGCGTCTTTTCGGCGGAATCCAGCACCTGTCTCGGCATGCCGGCCATCCTCGCCACATGGAGACCGAAGCTGTGGGCCACGCCTCCCTCCATCAGCTTGCGAAGGAATATGACGTTGCGTCCGACCTCCTTCACTGCTATATGGTAATTGTGAACCCTCGGATACATCGTCTCCAGGTCGTTCAGTTCGTGATAATGGGTTGCGAACAAGGTCTTCGCCCCGTCCCCATATTCGTGGACATACTCGACTATCGCCCTCGCGATGGACATTCCGTCGTATGTGGATGTACCCCTGCCGATTTCATCGAGAAGCACCAGGGACCTGTCTGACAGATTGTGCAATATCATGGATGTCTCAAGCATCTCCACCATGAATGTGGATTCTCCCCTGGAGATGTTGTCCGATGCGCCGACCCTCGTGAAAATCTTGTCGCAATATCCGATCTGAGCCTCATCCGCCGGAACGAAACATCCGATCTGGGCAAGCAACACGATGAGCGCTGTCTGACGGAGCAGTGCCGATTTACCGGCCATGTTCGGACCGGTGAGGATGATGATCTGCTGGGTATCGGCATCCAGGAATATGTCATTTGGCACATATTCCTCACCAGGGCCCATCATGGTCTCGATGACCGGGTGACGGCCTGCCTTTATCCTGATAGCCCTTGAAGCGTTCATCTCCGGACGGCAGTAGCGGTTGGTGACGGCTAGGTCGGCAAAGCCGGCAAGCACATCGAGACGGGCAAGTATGCGGCAGTTCTTCTGGATATGGGATATGTTCTGCTGTATTGTCCCTACAAGTTCCGCATATATCTGTGATTCAAGGACATATATCCTTTCCTCCGCTCCGAGGATTTTCTGTTCGTATTCTTTCAGTTCCTCCGTTATGTAACGCTCGGCATTCACAAGGGTCTGCTTGCGAATCCAGTCCGCAGGCACCTGGTCCTTGTAGGTGTTGCGCACCTCAAGATAATATCCGAAGACGGAATTGAACCCGATCTTGAGGGACGATATGCCTGTCCTCTCTATTTCACGCTGCTGGATTCCAAGAAGATAATCCTTGCCGTGGCGCGCTATGTTCCTCAGTTCATCCAGCTCTTCCGATACACCTGAAGCAATCACATCACCCTTCCCCACTGCCGCTGCCGTCTCGGGATGCATGGTCCTGCCCAGATAATCAAGCAATTCCCCACAATCCACAAGATTCCCCATCATCTCCTCCAACGGTCTTACCCCTTTGCCGCTGCAAAGCTGCATTATAGGTCCCGACTGGCTCAATCCACGGCGAAGCTGCATGACTTCACGAGGCATTATCTTGCCTGCCGCCGCCCGGGAAATGATGCGTTCAAGGTCTCCTATGTCGGAGACCATGGCCTGAAGCGAATGCAGGTCTTCCTGATTGTCAACAAAATGCTGGACTACATCATATCTGTCCTCCAACTCCTGAAGGTCCATCACCGGCATTGCCAGATATGCCCTCAGAAGCCTCGCCCCCATCGGAGAGGAACATTTGTCGATTACATCCACCAATGCCACGCCGTCCTTTCCGGCAGACGAAGCGAAAATCTCAAGATTCCTGAAAGTGAACCTGTCCATCCAGACAAATGTCTTCTCGTCTATCCTGGAAATCGAACAGATGTTCCTCAGGCCGGTATGCTGGGTCTGCTCCAGATAGAAAAGCAAGGCTCCGGCAGATGTGACGCCGAGAGGGAAGCTGTCTATGGCAAAGCCTTTCAGGGAATCTACACCGAGCTGCTTCTTGAGTTTATCCACAGAATTGTCATAGACAAAGGCCCATTCGTCCATAGTGGATATGTACCAGCTGTCACCGAATTTCTCCCGCACCCCTTTTTCATATCCCCTCTGCACAAGAAGTTCCTTAGGAGAAAAAGAACCAAGGAGAGTGGATATATAGTCAAGAGTACCTTCCGCTACCTGAAAAGTACCCGTGGAGACATCGAGGAATGCTGCTCCGCATCTGTCCTTGTGGAAAGTAAGTCCTGCAAGGTAGTTGTGTTCCTTCTGTTCGAGAAGCTGCTCGTTGAAGGCAATCCCGGGGGTTACAAGTTCGGTCACTCCCCTCTTCACGATTTTCTTTGTGAGCTTTGGGTCTTCAAGCTGGTCACAGACGGCCACTTTGTACCCCGCACGGACAAGGCGGGGAAGATAAAGTTCAATAGAATGGTATGGAAATCCAGCCATTGGTATGGCATCCGGAGCGGCATTGGAACGCTTTGTAAGCACGATTCCGAGTACCTTGCTGGCTACAAGGGCGTCGTCTCCGTAGGTTTCATAGAAATCACCGCACCGGAACAGAAGAAGCGCTTCCGGATGTTCTGCCTTCACGGCGAAGAACTGTTTCATCATCGGGGTTTCGGTCGGTTTCTTGTCTGCCATATATGTTCCTTCGGTATGTTCAACTTTCCTATGCAAAAAATCTTTTGCAATCGGGCAAATTTACCAAGTTTTTCTTACTTTTGGCACTTTATTTTGAAAACGAACTGGAAAAACTATCAATAACGAACTTAAATTTTATTGAAGATGTGTGGTATAGTTGGTTATGTGGGAGGACGCCAAGCCTGCCCGATTCTCCTGAAAGGGCTTAAAAGACTGGAATACAGAGGTTATGACAGCGCCGGTGTAGCAATGATAGACGGGAAGGGCAACCTCAATGTTTACAAATGCAAAGGAAAGGTCTCCGGACTTGAAGAGTTCCTTCAGGACAAGAATACAGAGGGTTCCATCGGCATAGCCCATACCCGCTGGGCGACACACGGAGAGCCAAGCGACCGCAACGCACATCCACACTATTCGGAATCCGGGCAGATAGCATTGATACACAATGGAATAATTGAAAACTTCCGAATCCTGAAAGATGCCCTTATCCAGAACGGATATTCATTCAAGAGCAGCACGGATTCAGAAGTGCTGGTCAACCTCATAGAATATGTCCGAAAATCCAACGACTGCTCCCTTGAAGAAGCAGCGAGAAAAGCCCTGAAACAGGTCGTCGGCGCATATGCAATAGCCATCATCGACAAGGACAACCCCGAAGAAATCATAGCTGCACGACAGAGCAGCCCGATGGTCATCGGTATAGGCGACGGAGAGTATTTCCTCAGCTCTGACGCTGCATCCATCATCGACCATACCAACGATTTCGCATACCTCAACGATGGTGAGATAGCGATCATCAACAAGAACAAACCTCTGGAAATAAAGACTTTGGACAACGAAGCCGGACATCTTGACATCCGCAGGCTGGAACTTTCCATATCACAGCTCGAAAAAGGAGGCTACCCTCATTTCATGCTGAAGGAAATCCACGAGCAGCCGAACACCATCGTCGATTGCATCAGGGGAAGAGTGAATCCAGAAACCGGAGAGGTCAAGCTCTCCGGAGTGGAACTGAACAAAGACAAGTTCCTCAACGCCGGCAGGATCATATTCGTCGCGTGCGGTACATCATGGCATGCCTCACTCATCGGGGAACATCTGTTCGAGAACCTTTGCAGAATCCCGGTGGAAGTTGAATATGCTTCGGAATTCCGTTACAGGAACCCGATAATCAGGAAGAACGATGTGGTCATAGCGGTATCCCAGTCAGGAGAGACGGCTGACACCCTTGCAGCGGTTGAACTGGCAAGGAAGGCCGGTGCATTCGTCTATGGCATCTGCAACGCCGTCGGTTCGTCCATCGCCCGCGCCACCGATTCGGGTACATACATCCACGTTGGACCTGAAATCGGAGTAGCTTCGACCAAAGCGTTCACCGGTCAGGTGACCGTCATGGCGATGATGGCCCTTGCCATTGCAAAGGAAAAGGGCACAATGTCGGCTGAAAGCATCAAGGAAGTATCAAAGGCGCTTCTTGACCTGCCTCATACAATCGAGGATGTGCTCCAAACCGACGGACAGATTGCCGACCTGGCAAAAATCTTCACTTACGCTCATAATTTCATTTATCTCGGAAGGGGCTACAACTACCCTACGGCACTTGAAGGAGCCCTCAAGCTCAAGGAGATTTCATACATCCACGCAGAGGGATATCCTGCCGCCGAGATGAAGCACGGGCCGATTGCCCTCATCGACGCTGAAATGCCAACGGTGGTTATAGCCGTTCCTGACCACACCTATGAGAAGACGGTCAGCAATATGGAGGAAATCAAGGCCAGGGGCGGAAAAATCATCGCCGTCATCGCCAAAGGAGACTCCCACGCGAGCAAGAGTGCGGACTACACCATCGAGGTCCCTGTCACGGCAGAGTGCCTGATGCCTGTCATCGTGTCCGTTCCTCTCCAGCTCATGGCTTATTACATAGCTGTTTACAAAGGAAGAAATGTTGACCAGCCGCGCAACCTCGCCAAATCCGTAACCGTTGAATAACAACACTTACTTATGAAACGAAAAATATCAATGGCGATATATGTGGTGCTGATTGTGGCATCCGTATTCGTCTCGCCGGCAATTGCACTTTTCGCCGGCATAGTCCTCGCCCTCACCCTCGGCAATCCCTTCCCCGTGTTTTCCAAGAAGGTGTCCAAATACCTTCTCCAGATAGCTGTGGTCGGACTCGGATTCGGAATGAATCTTCAGGAATCGCTTGCGGCTGGCAAGGAAGGCATAATGTTCACAATCGTCTCGGTAATCGGCGTGATGATAATCGGATGCCTCATCGGACGCGCCATGGGAATCCTTCCCAAGCTGTCATATCTCATCAGTACCGGTACAGCTATTTGCGGCGGAAGCGCCATAGCAGCCGTAGCGCCTGTAGTGAAGGCAGATGACGACGAGACCTCCATGTCCCTTGCCGTAATATTCACCCTCAACGCGATAGCCCTGTTCATATTCCCTCCATTGGGACAGCTTCTCGGCTTGGACCAGAATCAGTTCGGGACCTGGGCTGCAATCGCCATCCATGACACGAGTTCTGTTGTCGGCGCCGCATCCATATACGGCGAGGAGGCCCTCAAGGTCGCTACGACCATCAAGCTCACCAGGGCATTGTGGATAATCCCGCTGTCCCTCGTGTCCATCCTGTTCTTCAGGGACAAATCCGGCAACAAGACCAAGGTTTCCATTCCTTGGTTCATTTTCCTGTTCATCCTCGCGATGGTATTCAACACCTACGTGAACATTCCAGAAGGCATCTCCAAGGCCATTTCCGTGTTCTCGCACAAATCCCTTTCGGTGACCTTGTTCCTCATCGGCTCAGGGATGTCCATAGAGTCCATCCGCAAGACCGGCGTCAAGCCAGTCCTCCTCGGAGTCATCCTCTGGTTCCTGATTTCAGTCGTTACCCTCGCAGTTGTCATGCTCTAGAAAATCCGGTCTGAGGCGCGGGCGCTTCAGACCGGACGGTACAACTTTATATTCGGAGATTCAACTATTTGATTGCTTCCCAAGTGAATGTGGTCTCTGTATCGACCTCCATTCCTGTCGTGTCGGTTTCATTCCATACACCGTAGTATTTGATTTCCTTGGTAACGAGACCGTTGGCGTCATATTCATATGTATAGACTGCTGTCTTTTCGGCCATCTGGTCGCCGAAGTTGTGCCAACGGCAGCTTTCAAGAAGCTTTGTGGAAGTGTTTCCGAAAAGACGTGCCTCCCAAGCCCATCTTGAGAATCCGAGATCCTCGGCATAGTGGGTCTGGATTGCGCATACATTGTCCTTTGAAAGATAGGTGGCATCCTTCATCCTCCAGAAATTGTTGTCCTTGTCATACCTTGTCCAATAGAGGATGAGACCGTCCTCGATGGACTGTGATGTGCACTGAACGCCGTCTTTCTCGCCCTTGATCATATAGCCCTTGGAGTCATATGTAATATTCCAGGTATGGTCGGCGTTCTCGACCTTTGTTGCGAAACCGTCTGAGTTGAGCGTCATCGTGTACTCAATCTCTCCGTTGTTCTTGATGGTGAGCTTGCTTCCGCTGTATTCGAAAACACGATTGTCAGATTTGCTGACTACGGAAGCCACGGTGCCATCCGCATTGTAGGAGAATGTATATGGCTCAGACCATGTGTCTCCCATAGTCTTTACCCTATGGGTGCGGGTAACGACGTCTTCGTCTCCATTGTTGCCCTTCTTGTTTTCCTTTTCACAAGATACTGCGAAAATTGTCACGGCTGCAATAGCAGCGATTGCATAAAACTTTTTCATTGCTGTGTGGTTTTAAAGTGTTATTTGATAAAGTATCTGATTCATATCCCATAATAACTGATGTATGGGGCTATCTTGGACAGACATCTGAGCCTGTCAGTTGAAACATCGTCGGAAGCGTCTATCACGCGGTATTCGAAACCGGCTCCCCAGCGCTTGCAGGATCGGTACAGGTTGTCCGCACCGGTGTAATATGGCGACTCGTCCGTCAGGGCGATGAAATATGTGTTTGAGGAATCCGCCTCAGGGATTTCCGATGGGGAATCGATGAACACGAATGACGAAAACTCTCCGCAGTGCGTGGATACCTCGCTCCCTGCCTCTCCTATGGAAACGGCCATCGATGTCGTCAGGGAATATTTTCCGTTCCAGTATTCAATCCATTCAGGGACACTCCGGACATCGAGGTCACACGGCAGGTATATGAACATTGCCTTGGTGCTCGTGGTCCATGCAATCCCTATTGCATCGCGGATGAAGCTTTCCGGCAATCCCTGATGGAACCAGAACACACCCTGTCCGCCTCCATTCTCCTTGAACGAAGACGATATGGCGGTCCCGTCCTCCTCGAATCCGACGGTTGCAGGGGAGCAGGACACTCGGGAACATTCCGGCCACATATCACTCCCGTTGAGGTAATGGTCCATCCAAGGCAGAACTTCATTGAGGGCATCCATCCAATATGATGATGTATGAGCCCCGTTTGCAACCCTGTATTCGTGGGCGAATGAACGGTCTCGCAATATCACGTGAAGGGAGTCATTCGCCACAAGGAGCTGTTCCTCATCATCCCCACAGGTGAAGAACCAGTGCACGGAACTCAGCGCAGTGCGGTTTTCGTCGTTGAACTGCCTGTATGGATTGTGTGCAATGTACCAAGGTGTCAGCCTGTCCTGTCCATATAGACCGACCCCGCCGAATATGCTGCCCCACTGTCCGTCCCATCCACCTGCCGACTCCGTCATATATTGTGCATCGGTCCTGAATGACATGCTGAGCGGAGCGCTGCAAGAGAAAACCTCCGGGTGTTTCATGGCGAGCACCATCGCACCGAAACCACCCATCGAATAACCTGTGAGCGCACGGTGATCCCGGTCGGCCACGGTCCTGAATGAACGGTCAACCAAAGGCACGAGTTCCGTCACGAACATATCCATATAATCGAATTTCCCCGTATAATAATTGCAGTAATAGCTTGTATATCCGTCCGGGAACACATATATCATCTCCCCTATCATCCCCGCATCCTCCAAGGCCTCGATTCTCTCCTTGGCGTGGAGATATTTCCCGTTCCAGGAAGTATGGTTGTCGCCGTAGCCGTGCAGCATATAGACCACAGGATAGCTTTTCCCGACATCGTCCCTGTAGTTGCGCGGGAGCAGTACGGCGTATTCCACATCCCGTCCGAGCACGGAGCTGTGCATCACGCAATTCTCGGTGTATCTCTGGAAAGGTCCGGGTTCCGGAAGCACGGTCTTGGAGCCGCATCCCACCGCACTTGCGGCAAGAAGTGAAAGGAGGATGAATATGTACGGTATCCTGTTCATAACGCTTTTTCTATCGAGTCATATACTACCATCTCCTGGGCATTGATTTCAAAGTCCGGGTCCGGATTAAGGAGACGGAGGGTAAGACGGTGATGGCCGGAGGAAAGGCAATACTTTGAGAACACCTCGTATTTGCGCTTGATATAGTCGTAAGGCATGTCGAACTCCTCGACGACTACCCCGTCTATAGAGGCTTCAAGCCTGGCGACATAGTCCTTGGTGCTGTGTCCTGTCTTGACGACACTCCCTTCGACCACTATCGAGTTGCCCGTGAAATCCAGGTCAAGGGATGTGCTGAAACGCTTCTTGAGCACGACCTTGGCAACAGGTACCAGCCCTTCGAAAGACTGCTCCCAAGGAAGCACCGAAGCCCTGGTTACGACCAATTCCACACCATCAGGGCCGACCTTGCCACCTGCCGAACGCACTGCGTCCTGAAGAAGTTCAAGATTCTTGACGCAGGTCTCCTCCAGGCTCAGGGTAGTGTAAGGGAACGGCTCGTCGGCTATCTTGGAAGCGGCAAGACGGTATTTCTCGGGAATGGCGTCATAGCCTTTGACGACACCGAGCACACCTGCCGCCGATGCCGGATTGCAGTCGGAGTCCTGGCCGCAGCGGGTTGCAATATCCATCGTCCGTTCGAAATCGCCTTCTCCATACAACAATCCTATCACTATGTATGCGGCATTGATGACGGCGTCGATGTTGAATCCGTTCCAGACTCCTTCCGGGCAGCCGATGTCGAAGCTATGCCTCTTGTCTATCTCGAACCAGCATTGCTTCCAGTCCGTAGGGTATTTCTCGTGGAAATACAGCACATCTTCAATACAGTCGCGGAACTTGCTTCCCTGCGGAATGACGGAAGCCGCTTCTCGGACTATCGTCTCCATATCGTCACATACGAATGCCAGGGAATACATAACGGAAACGAATACACCACCATAATATCCATCGCCATAATTCATTATATGTCCTATACGGTCACAGGTCGCCACCGCCCTGTCCGGCATCCCGGGCCAAAGCATCCCGATGAAGTCGGCCTCTATCTGGAAATCAATGTCATCGGCGTGAGGGTTGTTCATCCAGTGTCCCGAGTGAGGCGGAAGCACCCCGTTGAGTATGTTGTATCTCGCCGCCTGATTGGCATGCCACAGCTTGTAGTCCGCATTGGCGAAGCTCTCGGCATACAGCAGGGCTGGAGCGTCAATTCCGTGACGGCACATGACTTCAAGGAATGTCAGGTCCATATAGACATCATCATAAAGTCCCGGATCCTCGATGAAGGTCTCCAATATGTAATCCTCACTCCACGGAATCAGCTGGCTGTCCTGCATGAGACCTCCCTTGAACTTGAATTCTGTAGGGCCTCCATATGTACATCCTATGGTCTGAGCATACCATCCGCCACGAATCTTGTCCTTCAGGACATCCATCGGGATGGAAACCGTGCTGTCATACGGAACGGCATCCTTGGGTGCCGAGCAGGCAAGGAGCAGGAATGCGGGAATTATGAATCTCCAAACTTTCATCATCTTTTCTTTCAGTTGTGGTAATACGGATTGGTGACAGGATTTTCAGAATAATATTGTATTGCGTTGATTCTCAGGAGATATGTATCAGGACGAGGATTCCTCCACACCATCCTGACATGATGTCTTCCCTCCTGCATCTGATACTTCCAGGCCGGTTCGAGCTTCCTCGAAGTACCTTTCATCGGCAGAATGGAAACCTGGTCAAGCTCCCCGTCTATCCATACCTCGATTTCGGCGACATAGTCATCCTGCTGCTCTGCCATGGCAAAGACCTCGGAACCGACATGCTTCTTGGACACCCTGTCCGCATAGTCCCTGGATATTCCCCTCAGACATACCAGATTACCCCAGATGCAAAAACCGTTTCCACTGAAATCAAATTCATATTCCTTCTCCATCCAGGCATCCTTCTGGTCCCTGAAGACAGGGTATGTGCCCGTGAAGTTCTGTTCGAGAGGTAGCTTGTGTACAGGATATTGAGGTATGGCGAGATTGGTCCCGTCCACCTTCCCGCCGTTTGCAGCGATGAGCTCGAGGGCGTGCCTGTATGACATGTCACATCCCTTGGCAAGGGAGATGTCCGTTCCTTCGAAATCAAGGTTCCATATTTCTTCAAGAGGCTGCTTCCAGAAATCCGGTATGGACTTCTTTCCGTACATGACTCCGAGGACGCCGCCTACCGTGGCAGGATTGCAGTCTGAATCCTGTCCGCAACGGGTGGCAATCTCCATCGAGCGAGCGAAATCACCGCCTCCGTAGAGCAGTCCGATGGCAACATATGCGGAATTGAGCTTCGCATCTATGTCGAAACTCAGGAAAACGCCTTTCGGGCATCCTGTGTCGGCTCCCCATTTCTTCTGGATTTCGAACCAGCACTGCTTCCAGTCGGAAGGATATTCGGAATGCAACTTCCTGACATCATCGACACACTGATAGAATGTGCTTTGCTCTGGGATTCCGAGAAGGGCGGCATCGAGGATTTCCGAAGGAGAATCATATATGAAGGCCGCAGAATAGAGTCCGGCCACGAATGCCCCTCCATAGAATCCGTCCCCGCTGTTCATTATATGGCCAACCGTTTCGGCGATTTCCAGAGCCTGCGGAATCATCCCCGGAGACATCAGACCGATGAAATCAGCCTCTATCTGGAAATCAAGGTCGTCTGCGTGAGGATTGTTGAGCCAATGTCCGGAAGCAGGCGGCATGATACCCTGGCGGACATTGTAGCGGCCCGCCTGATTCGCGTGTGCAAGATGGTAATCCGCCGTCGCGAACCTGATGGCAAGTTCGGATGCGCTGCAATCAAGTCCCAGCTGGTCAAAGGCTTCTGCGAATGTCAGGTCATTGTAAATGTCATCGAAAAGTCCCGGCTTGCGGTCCCACCAATGCTTCACATAGCCCTCGCCCCACGATATTGGCTGGGAATCCGGGATCAGGGTACCCTGATGCTTGAACTCCGTAGGGGCTCCATATACCACACCGATAGTCTGGCCGGCCCATCCTCCTTCTATCTTGTCACGGAGTTCCTCTGCCGTCAGATCAACTGTATATTCAGGCTTCGGAGCTTCATACACCTCTATCTCCGATACATTTATGAATGACGATACATTCTTCGTATATTTATGCCAATGGTGCTCGACATGATCATCGCCGATTACCCTGACACCTTTGGATATGACAGGCCTGAAGCTGAACAGGTATTCCGCGTTGTGAGGCTGTATGAACACGATGTCGGACTCAGGAAGCGCTGGGCTGACATCCGTCCTGACAGGTATCCAGTTCCCGTCCTCGTCAAGGATCTCGACGGCCATGTCACTGTACCATCCGCCGAATTCCTCAAGGCAACCGTAACGGAATGACAACTTGTCGAAGCGCTGAGGCTGGTCCCATACGAATCCGAACCAGTCACGCCTCGTGGCATTGGATTTCCCGTTGAGGGAGCAGAACACCGAATGGGCTCCCGTGAGGACTCCATCGTTGATGACGCTCACATCCTCTGCATACCAGGCTCTCGAGTTGGTGAGCCAGCATGAATCGAGGACTTCGAAATCCGTCTTTTCGACGGAAGAGACTATCTTCCCTGAAGGAGCGATGTTCCTGCCCCTCACGACGAGATTGAAATCTTTCTCTATCGTCTGTATGCCATCCGAAAGCGAAAGCCTGATATTGTATTCCCCGACCTTCGCAGGGACGCCTGTCAGACGTCCGTTGTCGAATCGCAATCCCTGAGGCAGGGTGCCTCCCACAAGCTTCCACTTGCAGTCCCTGTTGGTTGCACAGGAGAAATCATAATCGGTCTTCTCCCCGAGGACGAGTCTCGGCTGAGGCCCGACACAGAATTCGAGAGGCGGGTTGAACTTTGCGGAGGTGTTGACTATCAGATATTTCTCTCCGTCACGCACCTCCGTGCGTCCGCCATTTTCCTCGACCACCTTCACGGCAATCGCTACCGTCCTGTCGATAATGTCTTCGATGGATGCGTCCGGAAGGTCATGGCGGGTAACATTTATATATCTGTCATTGAACGGCTTGGTCCAGTGTCCGAACGGCATGGAATAGGAGGTAGGGACACTTTCTCCTCCATTGATGACTCCAAGTATTCCGCAGGTAGTGGCAGTCTGATTGTCGGCATCGAATCCGAGCGCACAGCCTATGTTCAAGGTCTTCTCTATGTCCCCGCCACCGTACAGCAGCGCGAGCATACCCATCGCTCCGTTCAGGTTGGCGTTCCAGATGGTCTTCGAGAAGGAATTCTCGTTCTCGTAATATTTGGTCTCGATGAATGCACGGGCGGCATGCCAGTCCGTCGGATCGGCATCATACATCCTGATACATTCCCTGACGGTCTCCGCGAAACGGTCTCCCTCAGGAAGACATTCAAGGGCATCCTCCATCAGTTTGCGGATGTCGGACTCGAAGAATGCTCCGGCATACATAGCCCCATATACCACCGTAGGGGACGTCGCCCACGAATCACTCGTCACCCTTGCGGCCCAATCAGAAATACCTGCGGCATATTCCACCATTCCAGGGGCGGTATAAGCCCATATCTCGTTGATAAGCTGTGGGTCTATCTGAAACCAGTGCGGATTGTTGGCTACAGCCCCTGTGAAAGGAGGTGTCAGGCCATAGTGCATCGCCCCGAGAGCCGCCCTGTTGGCAAGCCACACCCTGTCCCTGATATGGTACATCCAACATTCGCGCATCTGGGAATATGTCGGACGGACACCGTTCTTTTCCATCATTATCAGGTACATATATTCCACATCCGTATCATCGTCCGAAAAGGCGCCATCCACGGCGGTCATCTTCCTCATGGCCTTGTTCCATACAAACGGCCCCTCTCCCGGCTCCTCGATGAATTTGTTCTCATATTCCAGTCCGTAGATGTTCCCCACCATCTGTCCAAGCCAGGCACCGGCTATCTTGCTGCGGAGTTCGGTGTATGAGATTTCCTTCTCCACAGCCTCCGGAGCCGTACCGCAAGAGCAAAAGAGCGCAATGCAGGCCAATACCAATGTCGTTATCCTGAATTTCATATATATCTGAAACGATTATTGTCAATATCCTTCGTTCTGTCCGAGCTTCGGGTTGTCACCTCTCCTTAAGTCAGGGATAGGCAGAAGCTCCATATATGGCTTTCCTTCAGACTTCGCCCACCATGCGGTGGTGTATTTCCCGAAGCGAATCAAGTCCTGACGGGTCCACCCCTCCATGGCAAGTTCATGCTGCCTCTCCAGGAGAAGCCTGTCGAGCGTGAGGTCGGCAGCCTCGATCGGAGACAGCCCGGCCCTCTGTCTTATGCTGCGGAACTCCGGCACTGCCGCCGCCTGGTCCGTCTTGCCCTGGCGCAACAAGGCCTCTACATACATCAGGACCACATCCGAGTAGCGCATCAGATAGAAATCATTTTCCATGGACACCTTGTACGATGTAAGGGTTCCGTCGGTCTGATAAGGCCATTTGATTATCCTCGCGCCCTCGAAGCGTCCGATTCCGCTTATGAACTTTCCCTCATCTATCGGGGACGGGGTCAGGATATAATCCTTGTACTCGACCTGTCCTGAACTGTTGACCGTCCTGTACTGGTACTTGGTCCCTTCCGGCGTATAGACCTGACCGTACAGCCACGTGTCCTCGCGGCGCGTGTCGCCCTCTTCGTATGAATCGAAGAAATCAGGCTGGGCCATCATCGAGCCGTTCCAGGTCTCTCCTATGTTGAATGCGTTCTGGAGGTCCTCATTGAAAGTCATCACATAGATATAGAACGCATTGTTTGTATAGACGCTGCTGTGAGGTATGGCGAATATGGCCTCAGGACCATTCTCGTTGTTGATGGCGAAATTGGAGGCATAGGTCGGGGCAAGGCTGTACTGCCCGGAAGACATGATGTCGGAGCATAGCTGTTCCAGTTCGTCATACCGAGGGGTCCCAAGCCATTTTTCGGCGTTCAGGTAAATCTTCGCAAGAATGAACTGCGCCACTCCCTTGGTCACCCTGCCGTATGTACTTGAAGACACCTGGTCCTCGAGCAATCCGATATTGTTCTTGATTTCCTTCTCAAGGAAAGCGAGCATGAACGTCCTGTCCTTCGGATCAGGATAATCGGTTGAGTTCTTGTCCACTGAATAAGGTACCGTACCCCAGCAATCTACGGCAAGCAGGTAATAATATGTACGCAATATCTTGATTTCGGCGATGTTCCTGAGGACTGTCTCGGACTGGTTGGAAGTCTTCTGAAGTTCGTTCAGGGCATCGTTGCAGGCGGCAATCCCGTCGAAGCAGAAATCCCAAGCGCAACGCACGAGCTTGTTTCCTGCAGGGATATTGTGGGTCTGGAGCTCTCCGTAACGGGCCTCCGCCCAGCTTCCGTTGTAAGCCTTCGGTATGGCCACCTCGTTGGAAAGCTGCATTATCATCGTGAGCATGCTCTGCTCCGAGCCCCAGGACTGTAAGGCGGTATATGGCCTTGCAGTGTAGAGGGCGACATTGGAGTCTTCTTTGAGAAACTCGTCTTTCGGAATCTGGGAGAAGATTTCCTCGTCCAGATTTGTGCAGGCTGCGGCAGAGAAGGCCAGTAGGCCTGCCATAAATATGATGTTCCTATGTTTCATAACTCGACGCTTCAAGGATTTCCATTAGAATTTTATGCTTGCTCCAAAGGTAAACACCCTTGTACGAGGATAATAGCTGAGTCCTTCTATACCAGGGGTAAGCCCTGTCCTCTGCACCTCGGGGTCAACTCCCTTGTAACCTGTGAGGACGAACAGATTCTGTCCTGTCAGGGAGAAACTCAGTGATTTCACCACATTGCGTTTCTTGAGAGGGACATTGTAGGCAAGCGTAAGGTTGTCAAGCTTCAGGAATGAGGCATCCTCCAGATACTTGGAGCAATAGACGGTCTTTCCCGTGAACTCTGGTTCATCGAGCCAGCTTGCGAGCACATTCTTCAGACCGAACTCGTTCACGGACTCATAAACCGCCCTCATCTGATTGAAGGCCTTGCCTCCTATCGATGCCCTGAAGGTGGCACTGAGGGTGAAATCCCACAGACGGAGGTTGTTGCTCCATCCAAGGTCGCATATCGGATAGGCATTTCCGAGTTTCACCCATTCCTTCTCGGACGACTGCGCAACCTTTATCGAACCGCTGCTTCGGATTCCCTCATATTCAGGACCGTAGAAAGTACCTATGCTTTCGCCCTCAATCAGCCTCTGGCAATAGCAGGCAAGAGGGGAATTGAGCCATCCAATGCGGTATTCCTGTCCTGAGAACTGGTCGTTGGTAAATGAGATCAGCTTGTTCTTGTTGTGGGCGAATGTCAGGGCCGTTGACCATACCACATTCTTTGTCTGGACTGGTATTGCATTGATTGTCACCTCTATACCGGAGTTGCTGATTTTTCCGACATTGGTAAACAAGGTGGAATAGTCATACGGAGGCACCGGCACCGTATAGTTGTAGAGCAAATCCGTAGTCAGACGGTAATAATAGTCGATCGTTCCTCCCAGGCGCCCTTTCAGGAATGAGAAGTCCAGACCTACATTGTATTCCGATTTCTTTTCCCACCTGAGGTCAGGATTGGCATTGCTTGCAGGAGCATACGCCGTGTTCCATTTGCCATCGTAATAGAAGTTCCCGTTGGTCTTTACCAGGAATAGTGACTGATAATTCGAGAAATCCTGGTTTCCGGTCATTCCGAATCCTGCCCTGAGCTTCAGTTCGTCAAGCCACTTGACATCCTTCAGGAATTTCTCCTGTGATATGCGCCATCCCACGCTCACTGCCGGGAACCATCCCCATTTGTTGTTGGCGCCGAATCGGCTCGAACCATCCCTTCGGAGGGACACGGACAGCATATACCTGTCGGCATAGTTGTACATCACCCTGCCGAAGAAGGCTATATACCTGTTGGATTCCTTGTAGGAACTGATGGAAGCATTTCCGGTCAGCAGGACCTTTCCACTGCCGATGTTGTTCACGCCGAACCAGTCAGTGTCAAATCCGTAGTTGTATATCCCGGAGCTGTCCGAAGTCTGCTGCTCGTATGAATAGCCGAGTATGGCCTGGACCGAATGGTCGCCGAACTTGTTCGCATACTGGATGGTGCTCTCGTACTGCACGTCATAGGTGCGGGAATTGTCAATCTCGGCAGAGCCTCCAAGTCCCCATTCCCCTGGATAGTATCTGGTCTTGTAGTCGGTATAACGGGAGTTCTTCATGGACCAGTTCACGAAATTGTCCCATTTCAGTCCCTTGACTGCCAGGATGTTGAGCGTTGACCTCGTATTGGCGGACACCATATCCACGTCATAGTTGTTGGAACGCTCGTTCAGCATAGCCACCGGGTTGTAGTAGTCCATCGAACTCACGGTGAAATATCCGCCATGCTCGGTATCCGTATCATCATATACCGGCTCGGTAGGGTTGTGCAGGAACGCCTGGCGGAAGATTCCTGTACGGGTTCCGTTGAACTTGCGCTTGGCATAGCTGACATTGTAGTCGAATGTGAGCCATCCCTGTATCGCCTCCTGATGAATGTTCGTCTTTATGAGGTATTTCTTGGAGTCGTTGTTCTTCAGCAACCCCTGATTCTGCTCCACATTGAGGGTGGTTCGATGGGAGAAATTCTCAGAACCGCCTGCAACGGCGAGCGAGTGACGGTGGGACACCGGCGTGCGGGTCACCTCGTCGAACCAGTCCGTCTCAGCCCCGTAGAGGGATGCCGATGCTGACGGAACATAGTTGTCGACGGTATATCTGAACTGCTCGGCAGTCATCGGTTCAGCCCTGGAAAGAAGGGTCTGTACGGAAACCTGTCCGTCATACTCAACGGATGTCTTCCCAGCCTTCGCCCTCTTGGTCGTGATGATGATGACGCCGTTGGTACCCCTCGTACCATAGATCGCTGCGGCAGAGCCGTCCTTCAGCACATCCATGGATTCCACTTCCTGGAAATTGATGCTCCTGATGTCCGCCCCGCTCACTCCGTCAATGATGATAAGCGGTCCCTGGCCTGCTGAAAGCGTATTGGTACCACGGAGCAGGATTTCCATCGAGCCGTTAGGGTCAGCACCGTTAGGGTTGGTGATGGAAAGACCTGCGACCTTACCCTGAAGCATTGCCGAAGCGTCTATATACGCACCCTTGTCGAAATCGTCGCCGCGCAGGCTTGTAACCGAACCCGTTATCTCCTTCTTGGTGGATGTACCATAGCCGATGACGACTGTCTCGTCCAGCATCGTGGCGGCCGAAGGTATCATGGACAAATCATATACGCTCTGGTCCGTCACTGTCACATTGAGGTCATCATATCCGAGATAGGATACATTCAGCACATCCCCCTTGGAAGCGGAGATTGTGAATGTGCCGTCCTGACCGGTTATGAAGTAGTTCTTCGTCCCAGGGACGACTACCGCTGCCCCTGTCATAGGGTTGCCGTTCTCATCCGTAACGGTACCCTTTATCATGTTCTGGGCTGCAAGCTGGATCAAGAAGGCCTGCAGCAGAACCATCACTGACAATATCCTTTTCATATGACCTGATTGTTATGATGCCGCGATTATGCACCCGAGTCCGCTGAGGAACAGGATGAACATAAGGGCGAGAAGTCCGTAAACAAGTTTGCCTGAGCCTCTGAACTCCTTCCAGATGAACACTCCCCAGATTGCCGCAATCATAGGGGCTCCCTGGCCGAGTGCGTATGAAACCGAAGCCCCGGCCTTCCCGGAGGCTATATAGCTGAACGCTGTTCCGAGACACCATATGCATCCGCCGAGCACACCCACGAGATGTGTCTTGAAATTACCTTTGAAATATTCGGAATATGACACCGGAGTACCTACGAAAGGCTTTTTCATCACGATGGTGTTGAAAACGAAATTGCTCAGGAGGACTCCAAGGGAGAAAATCACGATTGCCGTATATGGCGTGGCCTTGCCTGGAGCAGGTGCTGCGAAGTTCTCCAGATCCATAGCCCTTGCCACGAAGCTGTAGAACAGCGACATGAGCACTCCTGCACAGACTGCCAGGATGATGCCTTTCTTCCTGCTCGAAGCCGGCACATCATTGTTGCCGACCTTGCCGCTCGCCACTCCGTTGCATATTATAGCAAGGACCACGAGGACCACTCCTGCGAAAAGAAATACAGGATTCGTGGTATGTATTCCCTGACCGACCTCGACGATATATGTGTTTATGGTTCCCAAAGCCATTGAAATGCCGACTCCCAACGGGAAGGCTACGGACATTCCAGCCAAAGACGTAGATGCGGACAGCAAGATGTTGGAAGCATTGAATATGACTCCGCCGAGGATAATCCATCCCCAGTTTGCTGCGCTTACCTGAGCTATATTCCTATGGAACGGGACACCTTCTTCGCCTATGCTTCCCATCGTGAAGGCGATGAGAAGTGCGAATACAACCATACCTATTACATAGTCCCAATAGAAAAGTTCATAACGCCAGCTTTTGGCCGCAAGTTTCTGGGTGTTGCCCCAAGAACCCCAGCAAAGCATTGTCACAAAGCAGAATACGACTGCCAGTAGTGTGCTGTTGATGATAAACATGATATTATGGTTTTAAATGTGTGCCTGATATTCCTATAAATCGCGCCTGTATGGAATGGACTCCTGCGCACCGAGCTTCTGGACCGTCAACGCCGCAGCCCTCGTAGCGAAACGGGCGGCTTCCACAAGGGACATCCCCTCCGAAAGCCCTACACATAACGCCCCGCAGAACGTGTCGCCCGCCGCCGTGGCATCCACAGCCTCCACACGGCAGGCCTCGACCATCGTACAGGTCCCGTTCTCATATACGGTGCTTCCATGGCTTCCCCTTGTCATTACGACGGCCCCGACTCCGGATTCCGCCAAGCGAGCAACGGCTTTCTCCGTATCGTCGGATATGCCCGTGAGAATGGCCGTCTCGGTCTGGTTAGGGGTTATAAGGTCTATGTAAGAGAAAATTTCTTCAGGGAGCCTCACGGCAGGGGCGGGATTCAGAATCACGAACACGCCGGCCTCATGGGCAATCCTCGCCGCCGTCACCACGGCATCCACCGGAATCTCCAGCTGAAGTATAAGGAATGATGCGGAAGCTATTACATCCTGCACAGAAAGAATGTCCTCAACGGTTATCTCCCCGTTGGCCCCAGGAGCTACAGAGATGCAGTTCTCTCCTTTTGAATCCACCATTATCAGGGCCGTTCCGGACGGTTTGTCGCAGTGGAGGGCATGGGTGGTGTCGATACCTTCCATTTCATAGCTGGCCAACGATTCCTTTCCGAAGATGTCATTGCCCACCTTGCAGATGAAGGTCACGTCTCCTCCCAGACGCTTTGCCGCTACGGCCTGGTTTGCGCCCTTGCCTCCGCGTCCCATCTTGAACTCTCCGCCGAGGATGGTCTCGCCAGGAGCAGGCAGCCTCGTGGCCCTTATTGTCATATCGGTATTGCTGCTTCCGATGACAAGTATCTTTCCCTGTGTCATAGCCATTAGTTTTAGTGCTTATACGACATCGTTTGCGTTGTTACTCATCAAAAATAGATATTTAGATTTCTTGATATTCGTTTTAATGCGAATATTTGATATATTTGCAAAAATTTTCTGCGCAAGATTAGTCGCAAATCTCACCGATATCTTCTATGAAAGAAACGCTTCAGACCATTGCCGACAGACTCGGGATATCAATGACCACGGTTTCAAGGGTACTGTCCGGAAACGCTGACAAATACCGCATCAGCGACAAGACAAGGGACATCGTCATGGACGAAGCCCTGCGCTGCCACTACACACCAAGCGCGGTGGCAAGAAGCCTCAGGATGCAGAGGACCAATATGATAGGGCTGATACTCCCTTCCATGTCCAACAAATATTTTGCGGACATAGCTGCCGTGGTCATATCGGAATGTCGCGAAATGGGCTACACCACCATAGTCATGGATGTAGCCGAGAATGAAGAATTCCAGAAAGACAGCGTAAGGTCTCTCGCCGCCAGGAAGGTGGACGGGATGATCATAGCGCCCTGCGGTTCCGACCCTACCCAACTTGAGATGATTGACAGGGAGCATTTCCCGGTGGTGCTTATCGACAGGTATTTCGAACAGTCCAGACTTTCGTATGTGACAACCAACAACTATCAGGGAGGTGTCACCGCAGTGAAGCATCTTATTGAGAACGGGCATTCCAACATCGCCTGCATCCAGGGGGTACAGACCTCCCTCCCGAACAGGAAAAGGGTGGAAGGCTACATCAGCGCGATGAAGAATGCTTCACTTGAAAATTACATCCAGGTCATCGGCAATGACTTTTCCGTCCAGAACGGATATGTCGAGACGCGCCTGCTGCTGTCTTCCAGGACCCGACCGACCGCAATCTTCGCCCTCAGCAACACGATAGCCCTCGGCGTCCTCCGTGCGCTCAGGGAAAGCGGCCTGCGCATTCCGGAGGACATATCCCTCGTATCATTCGACGACAACATCTATATGGATTATATGGAACCACCCGTGACAAGGGTAATACAGCCTGTGGAAGATATGGCGAAACTATCGGTCAGGTTCCTGCTCAACGCAATCAAAGCCCGTCAGGAATCCCTGTCATCCAACGGGGCATCCCAGCAGACATCGGGACAATCCGAGCTACAGCTCGCACCGAGGCTGATAAGAAGGGATTCCGTATGCATGGTAAGCGACAACTTTCCAAAAAAACCATAGCCGTTCCGGCCCGGATTCCCGTCATTCTGGAAAGGGATATCGATGTGTCTGATATTTTTCCATACGGGAAATATCAAAAGACAGATTATATCCTTATATTTGGAGGATGTGATTCCAAGACATTATGAAAAACAAGATGTGGCTGCTGTTCGCTATACTTTCTGCCGTGTTTGCGGCTCTGACCTCGATATTGGCTAAGGTCGGGATCGAAGGAGTGGATTCAAATCTCGCCACCACCGTCCGCACGATGGTGGTGGTGCTTATGTCTTGGGCCATGGTGCTGATTACCAATACCCAGGGTGGCATCGTGAACATCAGCGGCAAAAGCTGGCTGTTCCTGATTCTGTCCGGACTCGCCACCGGAGCATCCTGGCTTTGCTACTACAAGGCGCTTCAGATGGGGCAGGTCAGCAAGGTCGTGTCGATTGACAAGCTGAGCATCGTCCTGACATTCATACTTGCGGCTGTCTTCCTCCACGAGCAATTCACGGTAAAGACCTTGCTCGGCTGCATCCTTATAGGCATCGGCACCGTCCTGGTCGCACTTTGAACGAAATCTAAAATACGAACGACATGAAAACAACAAACGGAATCATCCGTAAATCATTGGCCTTATGTGCATTTATCTTGGTGGCGACATTCGCGTCGGATGCACGTCAATTCCAGAAACTTTCTATGAAACACGGTGGTCTGACAAGGGAATACTGGCTGTATGTCCCTGATTCCCTGGCGTCAGAACGGCCATTGGTGATCATGCTTCATGGCTATGGTGGCAATGCCGAGAACTATCGTCCTGAGATGGCTGAGGTTGCCCAAAAGAACGGCTTTGTGCTCTGTGTCCCGCAAGGTTACAAGGCACCTAAGGGGAAACCGGGATGGAATGTCAGATATCCGGCACAGGAAGGCATGACCACTGACGATGTGGATTTCGTCTGCGCGCTGAAAAAGCGCATCGTGAAGGATTGGGGACTTGATTCACGCAACTGTTTCCTGTGCGGAATGAGCAACGGGGGCGATATGTGCTATCTGACTGTCCTTCAAAGGCCTGAAGCGTTCACTGCATACGGTTCCGTCGCCGGGCTCACGATGGAATGGTGTTACAGGCAATATTCAATGACCAAGGCCGTACCTTTTCTTGAAGTCCATGGTACGGCAGACAGGACATCAAGATGGGAAGGCGACCCGGACAATGACGGTGGATGGGGAGAATACATATCCGTACCTATCGCGGTGGACAATGTGGTTACGGCATGCAAATGCACCCATTGCGAAGACACGGAGCTTCCTCTCATCCGTAACAGGGTGATTCTCCACCGTTATCTCGGCGGTGTCCCTGCCTGGAAAGGAGGCCCTGCAGTGGAAGTCCGCCTCTACGAGGTCCAGGAGGGCAAGCACAGCTGGGCCCTTGCAGATTTCGACACCTGCTCCGCCCTCTGGGATTTCTTCAAAATCTATCTCCGGTAGGCATTCAGTACAGCAAAACATCGAAATAATGGATATATACTACATCATTTTCCACCTTTTCAAGGTTCAAAGAGAGTTGTCGGTAGTACTCATATAGTGTGGAAACAGATTTATTATGATGAGAAATTGTACATTATATTGCATTTTAACTATTATTCTTGTATGCGCGTGCACTGATAAAGAAAACATCAACTCTAAACTTGTTGATGCGGAAATCTATATGGATAATGATCCTGAAATGGCTCTTGAATTATTGGAATCGATAAATTCGAATGATTTGAACACCAGAAGAAGTCAAGCCAGATATGCTCTTTTGTATTCTATGGCATTAGACAAAAATTACATCGATATAACTTCTGACAGTCTCATAAACATTGCTGTAGATTATTATAGGCATCATGGAACAGATGAAGACAAACTGAGTTCACTATATTATCGTGGAAGAGTTTATCAGAATTCTGGATATTCAGATAAAGCGATGGAACAATTCGTTGAGGCTGAACATCATATTTCTATAAATGTTGACAGCAAAATGATTGCCCGGCTTTATAAAGCCAAGATGGTTGCCTATCAAGATGTATTTGATTTTCAGTCTGCCGTAGTACAGGCGATACATGCTTCTGAATATTTCCGTAACGCCAAAGACTCAACAAGGTATTTCAATACAATAAATGACATTGCGATCTTATATACTCAACTAAATGACAATGATTCTGCTAATAAACCTTAATTCCGCAAAGCGGATTGCTTAAAAAATAGCAAGCCCCTGATAAAGAA
>JBJEBN010000005.1:0-23725 GCA_051870095.1 Candidatus Cryptobacteroides sp.
GATTATTTTCATCTGCGATCAAGTTCAAAGACCTCCATATCGTGGATATTTCCATTGTCGATGTGGAAACGCAGCGCCGTACGTACCAGATGGAACCCCTGCAGACCTGCGGCGCCGGGATTGACCACAAGCATGTTCCGCTTGATGTCACGCACCACTTTCAGAATATGGGAATGTCCGCAGACGAAAATATCCGGCTGATAACGTTCTATGAGCTGAAGTGCATTGCGGTCGTATTTGCCGGGGTAGCCTCCGATATGGGTCATCAGCACTTTCATGCCCTCGCATTCGAAGAAGCGGTGCAAAGGACAGTCATAGCGGAGATTGAAATCATCGCAATTGCCTGCCACTCCCACCAATGGCTTGAACTCTGCTATCGTGGCAGCAAGGGAGAGTCCTCCGCCGAAATCGCCGGCATGCCAAATCTGGTCAACCGGTTCGAGAAAATTCCTGAACGGAGCATCGAAGACTCCGTGGGTGTCTGACAACAATCCTATGAACATTGCGTTTAATAATAAGGTGGTTTCGCATTTGCGAAACATAAATTATATTATTTTAAGGCAAAGGTAGAAAATTGTTATTAATTTTGCAGGGGGTCAGATTTCTCCATTCGCTTCGCTCAGTCGAAATGACAATGTTTGCTTCGAACAGTCGAAATTAGAATGTTACAGAGAGTCGGGACTTCCAGATAGTCGAGACATATTGTTATGGAACTATTCTATTCAAATGAAATATCAGGCAGCCTCTGCCGCCTCGACCAGGACGAATCCGGACACTGCATAAAGGTGCTCAGGCATCATAGCGGTGATGAAATTACCGTCATCGACGGTCTCGGGACATTGTACAGATGCCGGATCATATCTGACAACCCAAGGAATGTCGAAGCGGAAATCATTGACACACAGCAGGATTTCGGCACCCATCCATACAATCTCGAGATGGCGGTCTGCCCGACCAAGAACAATGACAGATATGAATGGTTCGCAGAAAAAGCCTGTGAAATCGGACTGGACAGACTCAGTCCCGTCATAGGAGACCACTCCGAGCGGAAAGTCCTCAAGACACAGCGAATAAGCAAACTCTTCGTCAGCGCATCCAAGCAGTCGCTCAAAGGAACGGTACCTCAGGTGGAGGAGCCGGTAAGCGTCAGGGAATTCATCCGTTCATGTTACTCAATAGAAGACGGAAGGCTGAAACTCATCGCATACTGCTTCGAAGACGAAAGGGTGCCTCGCCGAAGCATCCGTGAGGTGCTCGCAGGATACTCCGGAAACGGCATCGTGATTCTCATCGGTCCGGAAGGAGATTTCTCAAAGGAGGAAGCGGAGCTTGCCCTTGCATCCGGTTTCATACCCGTACACCTCGGAACATCGAGATTGCGCACTGAAACGGCAGCCCTTACTGCGGTAAGCGCCGTCTATTTCCGATTCATGGAATAATGAATCATTTCCTGATTATCTGTATAGTAGAGTCAAGTCCTACCTTGATTATGGAAGAAGCATGGCCAGTTGCCCCTTTGGCAAGCTCCGGGTCCACTACAAGGTCAACGGAATCCTTGACCAGAGAGGATATGCCGTCAAAATCCTTTGGAGAAGATTCTCCGGATATGTTGGCAGAAGTGGAGACAAGCGGCCTTCCAAGCCTTGCAGCAAGCTGACGGCAGAAATCCATCATAGGAATGCGGATCCCGACAGAACCATCCTCAGCCACCACATTGAATGCCAGACAGTTGCGATCAGCTTCAGGCATGACTCCTGAAGCATCCTGACAAGGACCGGCAATTGCTCCGGGGTAGATTATAGTCATCGGTTTGTCATTCACCTCAACCAGCTGGACCGCCATTTCAGGGATTTCCCTCACATATCTGCAAACCATGTCAAGGTCACTTGCGAGAAGTACGAGAGATTTGTTGTCAGGCCGGTTCTTAATTTGATATACCTTTGCCACCGCCTCAGGATTTGTTGCATCGCATCCTATTCCCCACACAGTATCAGTGGGATACAGAATCACTCCCCCGTTCCTGAGGACCTCAACTGCCTTGTTGATTTCCTGTTTCATTTCCATATATAATCAATTTATTTTTCAATACATTATAAAACAACATCCGCAATAACGGGATAATGGTCCGAAAAACCTATGCGCGGCGTCTGTGAAAATACAGCCCGGTATCTGTCAGGATAAAGTACATAATCAATCCTGAGAAGAGGCCATAGAAGGGAATATGTTGCCCCGAACCACTTGCCGGCATCCACGAATGCATCCCTGCGCCCGCGGGTCATCCTGTAATATGTATATGACATCGGATTGTCATTGAAATCGCCGCAAACAAATGATTCCACCGGGCAGTTCTCTATGTCAGAGAACACCTGGTCAACCTGTTTGGGACGGCGCGAAACAGAGCGGATGAACTTGTTTCCTGTCTCATTGAACACATCACCGTCAACACTGAACAGGGCACGGACTATACCGGTGAACGATATGTTATAGCTCTCGAAATGGCAATTGTACACCCTGAATTTCCTGCCATAGGCTTCATAGTCTGTATAGATAGCAAGATTGGCACTGCCGTCGAATTTTATCTTGCCCTTTCCCCGGACTGGAAATCTGCTTAAGGTCAAGTTGCCGTATGATCCATTATTATCAGTAAACAAGTAGTATTCAGCATTATATCCTTTGAGTTTCTTGAGTATTGCCTTTTTGAGAGACTGGTCGTTACGGATATACACCTCCTGCAGGCAGACAATGTCGGGTTTCTCGGAAAGGATGAAGTCGCATATTGAATCCACGCATGAACTCCTGTCCAGAATATCCGAATCCTTGTCATATAGAGCAAAACGTCCTACATTATATGTAAGGAAACGTACTGTGGCATCACTCTGAACGATACCAACGGTTGAATCCGCCTCGTCCTTGTGCAACATCTCTCCAAGTGGGACCCTGACATACAGTCCCATGAAGAAGAATGCAGGCAGCAATGCAACCAGAGGTATCACGAAAGACTTTGAACGCCGCTTGGCAGCCCAGACAAGCAGTATGAAATTGAGAATGGCGAGAGGAACGAAAAGAAGTCCAAGAAGCGTCACAACCCACATCCGGGCAGGATTGACCACAACCGAAAGCATCGACAGGAATGTCAATGCTGCGACTATCGTCATAAGTACCCTTGAGGTTATTCCGAAAAACAGATTCCTGGACATATCTATCAATATCTGCTATAGAGTTTTCCTTTCTTTTTCCAATACCATATCAGAAGGAAACCGAAAATCATGCCTCCTAAATGGGCGAAATGAGCGATTCCTCCGCCGAGACCCGTGATTCCCGTCAGTAGCTCGATGCCTCCGAAAATCAGCACGAACCACTTGGCTTTCAATGATACAGGAGGGAAAATCAGCGTCAGGATGGAGTCGGGATAAAGCATTGCATAACCCATGAGGACACCATAGATTGCACCGGAAGCACCGACAGTCGGAGTCATTTTCATCTGGTGAAGTGCAAGCACCGCCTGCTGGCTGCCTTCCGCTATCCTGTTCATCCAGACCTGTGCCTGAATCCACTCTACTCCGGTATGGAGCAATGCAGCTCCGAGTCCCGTCACAAAATAGAACAGGAGATATTTTTTCGGTCCCCATACCCTTTCAAGCACACATCCAAAAATGAACAGAGTGTACATATTGAAAAAAAGGTGCCAGAAACCGCCGTGCATGAACATGTGAGTCACCACCTGCCATGGTTTGAAAAACGGAGAAGTCGGGTAGAAGAGGGCGAAGTGCTCATACATGAAATCACCGCCGAGAGCAGTCATTATCATCACCAGAATATTGATCAATATTATATTCTTGGTGACCGGAGGTACATTTGACAGGAAGCCTCCCCTGCCTTCATTGTTGTAACTGTAATATGACATAAAAATAATTTTCTTAATCAATCCGGCCTCATCAGAAACGCTTTTCGATGTCTTCCAATGTCATGATGCTGATAATCCTCCGGCCGGAAACGGTAAATTCCGAATTGTCGCAGGCGAACAGGCTGTCTATCAATCTCTGTGCCTGTGCACTGTCATTGACAGGTTCGCAGTTCAAGGCACCCAGACGGGCAAGGTCGGATGCCAGATTGGCAGTCATCATCTCCTGGAGTGCGGAATGGTCTTCTGAAAGTATCCTCATCAGATCCGCCACCATCGCCTGGACATGGCCTTCATCCGCGCTGTAACCCTCCGGAACTCCGTTCACGACGATTGTGTCCGTGCCGAACGGAGATATGTCAAAGCCTAGACTTGAAAGCAGTGCGGAATGCTCGGCAAATATGCACATGTTCTCCACCCCGACCTGTACGGTTACTGGGAAAAGAGCTGTCTGGGTCAGATGTCCGTTACTTGACACCGCGTTCAGGAAGCGTTCATACAGAATTCTTTCCATTGCTCTGCGGACATTTATCAGCATGAGGCCCGACTTTGCAGTCGTCACGATGTATTTGCCCTTCACAACGAGTGATGTCCTCGATGTGGCAAGGCTGTCCTCAAACAGACGGCCATAGTCCTGATGACGCGGTATTACCGGTCCGAATCCCTGCGTCTGAATTGCGGACGGCGCATCTTCGGCAGGCCTTACGAATGAATTGTCAAAATGGGAGACTTCTGCAGGATAACCGTCATTGTCGAAAGGATTATAGTTGCGGTCAACGGTCGGCTGAGGTTCGGATACCTGATGAAACTCCTCAAATCCGCGTCCGAAAACAGGTATATCCGTGACTCCCTCGCGGTCGAAATCAATGCTGTCAGCAAATGAATTCTTGCCGAGGGCCTCCTTGATGCATGCAAAGATTATCTGGAAAATCACAGTGTCATCCTCGAATTTGATTTCCGTCTTGGTCGGATGGATATTGACATCCACCGAATGGGGATCCACCGTCAGATACAGAAAATAAGAAGGAGTTACTCCCTCCGGGACAAGGTTTTCATAAGCCTTCATCACAGCCTTGTGAAGGTATGGGCTCCGGAAATATCTGCCGTTCACAAAGAAATACTGGTTGCCAAGCCCCTTCTTTGCGGCGTCAGGACGGCCTGCGAATCCGTCAACCGTGACTACGGATGTATCCGCGTGGACATCCACGACTTCGTTCGCCACAGACGTTCCGAGCACATCCTGGATTCTGAATTTCAATGATTTGGCAGGACGCAGTACATATATTTCCTTGCCGTTGTGCATCAGGGTGAAGCCGACATCGGGCCGCGTCAGGGCAACTCTTGTGAATTCTGCCACTATGTGTTTGAACTCTACATTGTCGGATTTGAGGAACTTGCGTCTTGCAGGGACATTGTAGAAAAGGTTGCGAACGGCGAAATTGGAGCCGCGCGGAACGGCTGCCTCTACGGTTGCAAGATGTCTTGAATCAGCATAGTCCACCTGACATCCCACTTCGTCCTCCTCACGTCTTGTCTTCAAAGTGACTTCCGCCACGGCAGCTATGGAAGCAAGGGCTTCTCCACGGAAACCGAATGTAAGAATATTCTCAAGATCCTCCGCTGAGGCGATTTTTGACGTTGCATGCCTTTCGAAACAGAGCACGGCCTCATCAGGAGACATGCCGCATCCGTTGTCGATGACCTGAATGAGAGTCCGACCGGCATCCTGGATTACGACAGTGACCTGTGTCGCCCCGGCATCCACGGAATTTTCCACAAGTTCCTTAACGACGGATGCAGGTCTCTGCACGACCTCGCCCGCCGCAATCATATTGGCTATGTTACTCGGTAATATCCTGATGTCCATACTATTGCCAGATAAGCGGGAAGTATTTGGCAATCAGTATGATGACTGCAAAGATAAGTATCAGGCTGACCATTCCGATGATTTTCTGTCCCCTGTTCACCTCGCGGGTGCGCTGGTAATTGCCGTCACGGAAACTTCCGGATATATATGAACCCGGAGTATATTCTTCCTTCTGAGCAGTTCCGTCCACATGACCGAACATCTTTCTTCTCTCTTCTTTTTCAGGATCGTAGTAACGGGGTTTGTAGTTGAATACCCTGTGCTCCTGCTTTCCGAAAAAACTAAAATTGAATCCCATATTCATTGCTTTATATGAGGAACAAAATTAGTTATTTTTATTTACTTTTCGGTCTGTGGAACAAAAAAGAGAGACTTACATATTGATCCAAGCCTTGAAAAGGGGCATGCGTTCCTTCGATATGGTAATCCGATGCTGTGAATCAGGCATTGTTGTAACCAGCATGCTGTTATGGAAATATGGCTCAACCTTCACAATCGCATCTATATTGACGATTGCCTGCCTGTTGGCCCTGAAGAACTGTTTGGGATCCAATTCATCCATGAGTGAATCCAGCGGCATCGCCAGCTGATGGGTGACGCCTTTGTTGGTGACCGCATAAGTTTTCTTGTTCTCCGAATAGAAGAACGATACTTCGTCCGTATGAAGGATGAGCATGCCATCCACCTTGTGGACTATGAATCTGGACTTGTAGCTGCAACCGGCTCCTGGAACGAAGGTCTCAAGCAATTTTTGTATATTATCCTGATCTACAGCGGGATAAAGCCTCTCGAATTTGGTGATGGCCTCAGAAAGCCTGTCAATTCTGATTGGTTTGAGCAAATAATCTATTCCATTGACCCTGAAAGCCTCCAAAGCATATTCGTCATAAGCCGTGGTGAAGACGATGGGTTTCTCCGGTTTGACCTCGTTCAGGAAATCAAAGGCAGTACCATCATCAAGTTTGATGTCAAGAAACATGATGTCCGGCCATGGATTCTTCTCGAACCATTTCACCATCTCCGATATGCTGCTCGGGCCTATGGTTATGTCCCAGTCGGGACGCAGGGTATTTATCATCGAGCACAGACGCCTTGCCGTAGGCAATTCGTCGTCAATTACCAAAGCATTCAGTTTTGCCATAGATCAAAGGTATTATTACAACAAACTCCAAATCCGTGCGGGATATTTCTATGCTTTTCCCGCATATAAGAGAATAACGAGAGGAGAGATTGACAAGTCCCCTACCTGAAATCTGGAAATTGCGCGTTTCCTGTATATTGTTTGCAAACCTCAGCTGTCTGCCATCGTCAACAAGTTCCAATGATATCCTCAGCGGCGATTCCACCGTCATGCAATTGTGCTTCAATGCATTCTCAACAAGCAATTGCAATGTCATAGGAGGAAGGGATGCTCCATAGGCAGAACTGTCAACTTTGTTGTCTATCTTTATCTTGTCTCGGTAACGGGTCTTGTAAAGGAACAGATATGAGTCAAAAAAGTCCAATTCTTCCTTCAGGGTCACAAGGTCCTTGTCCGACAATTGAAGCATGTATCTGAAAATGTCAGAAAAATTGTGAACGAACTGGACTGCGTTCCTCGGATTGCTCTCGATTTCTGCTGCCAGCACACTGAGGTTGTTGAACAGGAAATGAGGATTCACCTGATTCTGAAGAACCTGGTACTGCATCTTCATGGCATTGTGCTCAAGATTGCGTTTCTTCCTGTAAAGTTCTCTTGTCTGCCTTGCAAAACACTCCACCATGATATAGCAGACCACGACTATCTCCACAACCCAGAACATGACAAGAAGCATCAGACCGGATTCGGACAGGGCAAACGGATTAATGTCCCTGCCATAAACTACCCACCTGAGAAAAACAAAGATAAGATAAGTAAAAAGCAGCGAGCAGATGCAAAGCAGGAGCAACAGGAAAAACACACGGCTGCGTGTCCGGAGCACCAATGTCGTTCCACTGTCCACGATAAGACGTCTGAACACCATTATGGAAGTCCAGCCCCATACGTTGAATGACACGATTGTAACGGCCAGGGAATAGGCCATGGGCCAGAAAGGAGGCTCGCCGGCCCATATTCCCCAGACAAAGACTACCAGATACAATAAAGCACCCGAAATGGAGAACAGCAGAGTAAGCCACAGGATGGACAACAGACGGTATTTCGACGATTTACTCATATCTGCAAACTTTGGATAAGTTGCAAATATACTATTTTTCGTTATTTGCCGCCTGTCTGCCATTCTCAGTAAGCCGATTTTGTCCCGGCGACTATGTCCTCGGGAACGGATTCACACCTGATGAATACGCGCACGTCACCGCTTTCGTCCAAAGCAATCCAGGTCATCGAATCAACAGTCAGTTCTGAAATGACGAATTCGTGCTCCCATGCTCCGGCGCCATATTCGTAATATCCAAGAATGACCGCATTGCCAGAGTCATCAGTTACTATACGATATACGCTTTCCAGCCTATGTGACTTGGAGCTATTCAAATTCTCATACAGAACAAGACAATGTTTGCCGGATTCATCCGCACTCATATTGATGTCCATATAGAAATATCTGGTGTCATCCTGAGCGCTTCCAACAGCCTCTCCGCACCATTGAGTCATCTGCCATACCCCGGAAACTGTCGCATAATCCACGACAATCTCCTGTTCAGCAACGACATCCTTCGTGCAGGAAAGCGCGACAAGTGCCATCAGCGGCAAGAGCAGTCTGTATAAAACATTCTTCATTCCATCAAAAATTTTTACATTTATAAAAATGGCGAAAACATATCAAAGATTTCCGCTGTCGCTGTTCCTGACTGTGATATATGCTGTCTGGGATGTACCGTCAGAAGCTGACACAGTATAAGAAGTGCTTCCCGTTTTCAATCCATTGACAACCAATATATTGCCATCAACACTCACCTTAGCTACAGTTTCGTCTGCCACTCCTGCTACGCTGAACGCAAGACCTTTTCCATCGAAGAATCTGTCGAGAGACTGCCTTTTTTCAGCACCGGCTGTCACGAACAGATTAGGAAGGGTAAGTTTCGTGCCGTTGGCATCCACAAGATCGAGAAGTTTGGCAGCGTCGATATAACCGACTCCCATCTTACCCCTGTAGCGGGACGCGAGTTCCATTCTTGAAGGAATGGCCGTACCGGAAGCCCCCTGGTATTTGTAATATTTCTTGTCTCCTGTCAGATACGGGTCCAAATCTCCGGTTGCCTGAAGTATAAGTTCCTTGAAATCAGCAGCTTTAAAATGCTTGTGCTGGTCTGCGGCATAGGAAAGTCCCAGTGCAGCGACTCCCGAGACATGAGGACAGGCCATTGACGTGCCATCCATATATCCGTATCCTTCGCCGTCGCTGAAGGCAGGGGGCAGGGTGGAAAGTATTCCTCCACGGACGCCGCAATAGTCAGTATCTCCGCCAGGAGCCGCAATGTCCACACCTTTGGCATAGTTGGTATATGATGAAGGCGTGAAGTCCGGGGCAATTGCAGTGACACTTATGTAGTCGCCGTATGCTCCGGGATAGCAGGCTGCAGCAGCATACTCATTGCCCGCAGCGAAGATGACCAGTCCTCCGTCAATGACTCCGTTCGGAGAACCTGCATAGTGAATGAAATAGTCGAATGCCTCTTTCTCAAGCGGAGAACCGGCAAGCCAATCTTCATCACGCAGATAGCCCCTTGAGGAATATGCAGGATCTGCAAGTCCGGAATTCAAGCCCCAGCTGCACTGCAGGATGACAGCGCCGTTGTCTGCCGCATATTTGATTCCGCGAGCCTCGTTGTACTGGCGTACTCCCATCTGGCCTGAGAAAATCTGTATGGACATGATTCTCACGCCACTTCCCGGGGTCCCGTCACCGCCGGCGATTCCACAGACTCCCTTTCCGTTGTTTGAAGCTGCTATGGTTCCGGCTACATGGGTTCCGTGGCCGGTAGAGCCATTGTTGTCACAGACGATTGCAGCGGACTGCTCGGCAAAATTGAAACCATACAGGTCACCGGCATAGCCGTTGCCGTCATTGTCATACGGGGACTTGTAGATTTCACCTTCGTTTATCCACATATTGTCCTTGAGGTCCTCATGATCCCACATGACACCTTCATCCATTACGGCTACGATGACCTCAGGATTGCCCGTGCATCTCTTCCATGCTTCGAAAGCATTGACATCGGCCCCGACCACAGCCTTCACCAGCTCTCTTTCCTCGGATGGAGACGCTGACCCGTCACGTGACCAGTCAAGATTCCACTGCATGCTGCCGTCATTGCCATAGTGCCATTGGTCAGCAAGTAGCGGGTCGGTGAAAGGCAGCGCCCTCGCAGCTCTGACAGCATGTTCCATTACCTTGGAATAAGATACTGCTTCATGGGCCGGCTTGGGCTTTATCATTGTCGAATACTGTATTTTCGAAATATCGGCACCAAGGGCAGACAGTTCGGAAACCACATCCTGAACGGGTGTAGCCTCATTGAATTTCAGCACATACCACAGATGCAACCCGGCCTCTCGGGTCGTTTCCTCCCTGTTGTTCTCAGGAAAGACCCTCTCTATGCCGGCAAGCCCGATGTGCTCCAGTACGGCATCAACGGACTCTATGCCGCTTCGCGTCTGGATGGACATCCCTGAAGCCTTGGTTGTCAGCCTCTGGGCATCAAGTTTGTCCGATGAGGCCGGACTGAACTTCACGAGAAGTTCTCCCGGCACTGCATCCTCCGGAGAATTGATTATCACAGGGATATCAATCCCTGTTTCAAGTTGCCCCACCGAGCATGAAGCCGCAAGAAGTACCGTCAGAAGTATATAAAGATTCCTATTCTTCATTTTTACTGATATTAATTTTAAATCCGGTCTTAATTTCCGCTCATTCTTTCAGCCCAGAACGGATAGGCAGTCCAATAATAATCATAAGATGCCGGTACATTGCCGAAACCTGGATGCCTTCCGTCCTCACCTGGCTGGTTCTCCTGATTGAATACTGATATGTCAGGATTCCAAAACATCAGCTTAGGATGATACAGAATCCAATCTGGGACATTGCCGGTAAGATAATTGAGCCCAATACGGAAGTCATAGCAGTTCGGAAGTACTTTCGGTTTGCCCACAAGATTATATGTGGCATTCTTCAATGTGTCTCCTGCTGCAATTATATCCTCTTCAGTATATTTTTCAGAAAAATCGAGCATGTCGGGAATCTGTCCCATAAAAAGATTGTTGGACAGTATCAGCCGCTTGAGTTTGCTCCACGAGAACAACTTCTTCAGAGTGTTACGTCCTTCTGCATAATCCATATAGAAACCACCTCTTTCCTCCTTGTCAACAGTCAGAACAGTCAGGTTGCCATAGTCTTGCCTTTCGCATGTAGCGAGATTCAACTGGGTAAGTTTTGGGAAATTATCTGGCGAAAGCACATCCGGTATCCTGCTGAAAATATTTGAGCTCAAATCAAGCACTTCAAGGTTTTCAAGATTGGCAAATTCATCAGGAAGGTCAGTAAGTCCCGCTGAAGATAATTGAAGATACTTCAATCCAGTAAGTTCAGTGATACCTCCCAGCTTCGTAATATGCCTCCTGAATTTATTGCCGTTTGAGAACAGGCTAAGTCGTTCAAGATATCTCAACTTTGCAAATTCTGCTGGATAGCCCTTGGCATCCTCGCTTGCCGGTGTCGTGAACATCGTAATTTGCAAAGAACGAACCCTTCCTATCCTCTCCGGTTCATTTTTACATTCCTTGTCAGATGCCTTCCAAAGAGTCACACCGTTCCAATAATCCATCGGCTCGTCGTGATTGAAAGACACCCATACGTTCAGTTTCTGCTCGATGATTACGATTGCAAGCGAATCTCCTTTGCGGTCATCGGTAATCTCCGGAGCCCGTTTCTGGGTTACCTTTACAGCCTCCTGAACGTCAAGTGATTCTTCTGTCTCAAAGGTTATGTCGGCCAGGCGAACCTCCTCGGAGCTGTTGCCGTCCCAGATGAAACGGATTCTCCTTGTGCGGGGACGAGCCTTGCCGTTCGGAGTGAATGTAGCGACATCAGACTTCAGCCACCTGTCCTCATTCTGTGCAATCTTCACTGTATAAGGTACATTTGAGGTGACGTCAACGTCAAAATGCCTCAGGCTCGGAGCAGCAAAATTTTCAAGTTCCACCTCCGTCTGGGAAACGGTTACCTGCTTGGGATAGCCTGCCTGAACAATGGAAAGCAACTGGCTCTGCTTGCCGTCCCTGTCATTGAAACGGACCTTGAGCGAGCGCTCATCATTGAGCAAGGTAGAGTCGATACGCACATTGCAGACAGTTTCGCCCACTCCGCTTGCGGGAGATACAAGTACCCATGGTTCCGTCAGTTCAGCACTCCAGCGCCCGGCCACGGAGACCTTCACGTTCATGGTTCCTCCGTCAGGCCCGATCTCGATTTTATCTGTATCCAGACCGAACTCGACTTCCGGAATATCCTTGCTGCAAGCCTGGAACGCCAATGCGGTCAATGTCAATATGTATAATAAATCTTTTCTCATTTCATGCATATTTATGGCTTACAAACCTCTTACATCCTGGTCTTCATCATACAATACGCCGATAAGTCCCATCCTGATATAAGGAGCAAGCGGCGACAGGTCAATGGAAAGACGAGGGTTGTCTGTTATTTCAAAACTGAAACGGATGAACTGCAAAGTACCGTCCTTGACCTTCCCTATGTCATTTCCTCCGAGATACAGGACACTCAGTCCTTTATGGGCCGAGATTCCGGCAGGCCATTCACTCATGCTGCGATAGCCATCATCATCTCTCTGGGAACGGACCATCAAAACGGTCAATTTAGAAATATCCAGAACGATATAAGGGAAACCGGTGAAGGCGTTCGCAGTAAGATCCAAGCCGTACAGATACGGAAATGTCACCGCATGGAAATTGGCCGGCATGGACTTCAGGCGGTTGAAACTCAAGTCCATAGACTGGGTATAGAACGTATTCTTGCCTTCGAGGGCCTTGTTGGAGAACTCCTTCATTCCATTGCCCCTTAGAATAATATAATTTATCTTGGATGAGTATTTCTCACCTTTCGGGGAATTGTAGATGCATTCCGGGAATTCTTCCAGACGGTTGTAGCTCAGGTCAACGATTTCTGCGTTCACTCCCCTGTAATCAGAATCCGCATCCTCTATGGAAGAAATCTTGTTCTGCGAGAAGTTGACCGTTCCCATATAGAAAGGTTCATTTGCATCGAAAATATTCGGCAGTTCAGTAAGTTCATTCCCGGAAAAATCCCATGTCTCTACAGCTTCCACACCTGCGAACCATTTGCTTCCGTCCGGTTCAGGAATGGATGGAATTGATTTGAGCCTGTTGTTGGCAAAGCCGACAGTACGGAGGTTGTGTTTCTTTCCGAAAGCTTTCTCAATGACCTCGATATAGTTATCAGAGAAATCGATGAAAGACAGTTTCTTGATCTCAGTCATGCTTGCCGGAACTCTTTCAAGGTTGTTGTACATGAAATAAAGTCCCTGGAAAGTGTCCTTGGTGTATTCGCCCTTTGCCAATGCGTCAAGACCGTTATAAAGAGACTGTGCAGGAATTTTCTGATTCCTCACGAAATAAAGTATCTGCAGATTCTTCAGGCGGGAAAGCGCCATAGGGAACTCTTCCATCTGGCTGCAGTTGTAGATTTCGATGTCGGTAAGTTTGTCCAGTTCCTCAAGTCTGTCAGGCAGCGCTTTGATCGGACTGTTCGCTATGAAGAGGCGGTTGAGGTTCTTGAGTTCACCAATGTCATCAGGCAACTTCGTGATATATGTAGAATATGTCTCGTGCGGAGTTGACTTGGTTGAAACCGATGCCCTGCGCTGTTTCATGGCAATACTCCTGCTGACTGTTTCCTTGAGGTCGGACGGAAGATATTCCCTCATCTCCTTTGCCATGCCAGCAAGAGGAGTCTCCCTTCTGAAATCTTCCTTCGCCCTTGCACGGATGGCATCCGTTTCCATAGTTGACGGGTCATCCACCTCGTAGCCCGGAGTGTCACCCCAGAAATCATCATGGAAACCGAATGTCAGGTTTCTGATTTCGGTCAGCTGGCTGAATATGCCCTCCGGTATCTCGCCTTTTGCGCCGAACCCGCTTAAACTTATGGAAGCCACCCTTCCGTTGTCAAGCACCTGGACTCCCGGCTGAGCCGTCCACAGGTCCACATCCCGATTGAAATCCCAGTTGCAGCCTTTGTTCTCATAACGCCCCGCATAGCTCCAGTTCGGGCCGTCAAGAGCCTCCCAAAGTTTCTTCAAAGCAATACCGTCAAGTATGATCGGGCTTGTTTCGGTAAAGGTAATCGGAACATTGGCAGTTGTCCTTCCATTGTCAACAACAGTGAATTTCCTTTCTTCCACAGGCACGGTTGACATGGTCGGAAGAGCCTCGATAATCCGGTTGTTCTTGTCATATACGGTATATCCTTCTACTGTATATGTTCCGGCCCTCAGGAAAAGGGTGGTATCGCAGACCAGCTTGCTGGAGACATTATAGTCATTGTTTTCGCTTTCGTCATACAGATATTTCACCTTGGTTGCAACACCCTGGATATTGTACCGGTCTCCATCCTGATGTCTGATGGAGATGTCAGCCTTCTTGACTGCATCGAGCCTGTATCCCTCTCCGGCTGCAGCCTTGACTTCAGGCAGGCGTTTGACAAATTCAATGTCCGCATAACCATAAGGACGGACATCCACATAGACATCCTGCCTTACAAGGCCACCAGGGACGACATCGATGACGGTCTGACCGGACGGTTCTCCGGTGAGCAACGACTCATCCAGCCCGCCGAATATTTCATATCCGAGAAGCGTCCAGCTTCCTTTGTAAAGTTTCAGTTTCTCGGTCCATACGCCCCACTCGCTCTTGTCGATATCGACAGGAGTCACGATGAGGGTCTGCTCCAGGACGAAACCGTCATCGGCGCGCAGCCTGACCCTGAGCTTCGTGGCATCAGACAGCAGTTCGAGGGAATTGCCGGCCTTGGTGTCCACGGTCTTGCTCACGGCTGACGCCTTGGTGATCTTGAACTGGACATAGCCATAATCACCGGAAGACGGCTCTTCAATGTCCTTCGCGCAACCTGCAAAAGTGACAAATGCGAGAAGGACAAGGATTCCGTTGGTTATTATTCTTTTGAGATTCATAATCGGATTATGACTTCTTTATTACAAAGGTGCCTACTTCAACTTCGTTATCATCGTAGAATACTATGATAAGATCGCCTTCAGGGAGGTCTGCGAATGGGACGCGATTTGTATTTCGCAATTGAAGACCGAAATGTGGCTTATAATCGGTCCAATACGGATTAATACCATATCCAGTTGCCCATCCCGGTATATCATATTTGCCTTCAGTGCTGATTATTTCTTTATAATCAGAACCATAGAATTTAATGCTGCCAAACTTATCGTTAGGGAATCCTTTAGGAAATATACCAAGGTTGACAGATGAGGTTCCGGTCCATGTTGCTTCTGTGAATTTATACTGCCAGATGTTGTCTGAAACTTTCAGATTAAGTCCAGTTGCTATTGCTTCTGCATTTTCAGCTCGTTCAGCCTTATGCCACTCTTTGATAGTCTGCTGACTTATCAATTTGAATCCACCTGGAGCTGCATCCTGCTTCAATGCGACTACAAACGGGAAATTTACATTGAAAGCAAATCCATTAGTAGGAAACAGTACACTCTTGAGGTTCTTCCAGTTATTGTCAACCTTTACATACATGGCCAGTTCTACACCTTTTGGCATCACTCCGAGATAGACGGCACGCTCATCGCCTCCGTCCTCGTTCTGCACGGCACTGACCTTGATATTGCCCTTGAGGTCATCCTCAACAGTAAGCCAGGTACGATTTTCTTCATTGATAGCATTGCCTTTCTCATCCAGATAAAGAAGTTCATAATCGAAATCCTTCGTAATGAAATGAAGTTCGGCAGTATTTCCGGCATCCTCTTCATCACCAATTTTACCGAGATAGCTCCATGTAACTCCTCCCTTTACATTCTTCGTATCGTCCCAAAGAATCTGGGCTGCCGGTATGCCGGCGGAGCGGATTTCAAACTCAATGGTCTTGTCTCCGTCTTTCTCACCGATTACGACATAACCTGTCCTGTCGCAGTCTTTTGCCATATTCTTGACGAAGAAAGCACCGAAGTCTTCAGGAGTGATTTTCTGGTCTGCAGAACCGTTGACATCCTCCAGTGATTTTGAACCTGCAGGTTTGGTGTCCACCCATTCTGGAGCAGAGATGAACTTCCATTCAAAATTGGCTTCAAAACCGATCCGGACGGCCTCCTCCCTTGGAAGATACGCAATATCAACATATTCTACCTCTTCAATTTCATCGAATCCATGATGGACATACATCCTTGCGACCTTCTCTTTGGCAGACCTCTTGATTTCTGCAATCACCTTGGTTTCAGTATCCATTGTCATCTCAACCATAGCCTTGTCGCCCTCAAATCCCTGAGCATCGGCAGTAACAACGATGGTAACCACATTGCTTCCGGCATAACCTTCCAGAGAAGCATTCTCTCCGATTTCATCCCTGAACCTTATCCACTGACGGTCGCTGGTCAATGCCCAGTCTTCTTCAGCATCAAATTCAAATATGATTTCATCACCAGGCTCGACATCCACGATGGTCTTCATCATCGGGAATGACAACTTGCCGTCGTCAAGGATTTCATTTCCACAAGAAACAAAGCCAAAAAGGCTGACAGCGGCCAGGAAAGCGAGGCCAGCCGTTCTGATTGCACTAAAAACAGGTGTTTTCATATCAAAATGTGTTTAATTATTTAATCAAATCATGATCGGGATTCATCAGAATCCATTGTTCAGTATAAATTCGGCCTCCGCATCGCTTATCCAGTAAAGGACAGAATTGTAAGCACCTATAAGACCGTCCGTGCCGTTCTGTCCGGCCCCTCTTATATACATTATATTATATAGGGACACCCGTCTGTTGTTGGTGTCGAAGTACGAATTCAATGCAGCGTAGTCTGCCACCCTGACGAGACCGTCCCCGAGAGGAACGAAAGAGAAATCGACGCCTTTGCCAATCGGCGCTCCCTCCTCCAGCTGCGCATAAGGATTGAGCGGATCTGAAGGGTCAAATGTGATTTCCACATCATAACCGTCACTGAAAAGGTCCTCAAGCGATACAGTATTTGTCTTTCCCGGCACAAGGGATGCCCTGACCAATCTCTTCTGTGCTCCATAAGGATTGAAACTGGAGATGAATCCGGACGACATCACAGCATAACCTGTGAACTGACATTCCAGATCAAACGGAGCTATTTTCTTCAGGGCAACTTTCGTTTCACTGTGGAATATTTCGTCGTAAATCTTATCCTGACCTTCTTCAATGAAAGCCAGTTTCAGCCTGATGGTCAAGTCTTTGTCTGGATCTTCAATCCCGTCGTAAAGTCCTTTGACCATGAAAGAGGCTGAAAGTTGTCCGGCCGGAATGACCACGTTGAAATCCTCAACCTCGAAATCCCGTCCTTCCACGGCGGTCGTCTCCTTTCCCTGCACGATTTCAACGCCGACGACACGATCTATTGCAGACGTGCGTGTGGCAGCAATTGTGACAGGATATGAAGTACTGTTGTCCAGCACCGGCACCACGGTCAAGGTATCCGCGAAGGCGATATATGAAGGCCCTTCATATATCTGCCGTGTTGATTCACAGGAAGAAAGAACAGCCATCAACATGGCAATAGCAATGATTGTATGTTTTTTCATGATTGTCACCTCCTTCTATCTGTTGCTTTCGTTAGGTTGAATTTCAGATCCCGGAGCATCGAGCTCATGCTGAGGAATCGGCCACACGAAACGAGGGTCGTCCTTCTCGATTTTAAGGGAGTTGGCCGCTTTCACTGTATTCTGCTGTGCCTTCCTTTCGAATCCTCTGTGGAAACGCTTGAGGTCATGAAGCCTGAAGCCTTCCATGAACAGTTCCTTCGCTCTTTCGTCAAGGATGGTCTGCTCCCATGTAGATGCATTGACACTTGCCGAGCCGTACGTGCTGTAGCGGGCCTTTCTCAATACAGTCAGGTCATCTGCAGCGAGAGAATATTTCCCCTCACGGCAATAGGCCTCTGCCCTGATGAGGTACTGCTCGGAAAGCCTGAACACCTTAGGCATCTGGACATGGAGAATCCCGATGTTGGTAAATGTAGGATTGCCCTTGTATTTTACCAGGAACGGACATGCCAGATGATGATTGTAGCCTGTCTGTCCATAGGCAAAGAAAGAGCTGTATCTCAAGTCGTTTTTGTCATACAGAGCCAGGATTTCATCAGAAGGGACGTAGTCCGGATAATAATTCACATAGTCATAATTGAGGAATACTCGACCGAGAGCTCCACCGTATGAATCCACCGTGAAACCTATTTTCCACAAGACTTCAGTTCCGGCATCATTCTGCCACATGTAGTTGTAGGCTGAAACAGAGCTTCCGGTTGCCACACTTGCTGAAGAAAGCTGGAATCCTTTGTCGATTACTGAGGAGGAATACTCAATGGCCTTCTCCCAGTCCTGCATATAGAGGCATACCCTCGCGCGGAGCGCATTCACAATGTCTTTAGTGAATGTATAATTGTTGTAATAATCCTCACGGGATATTCCCTCGTATGCCCGGTCAAGATCCTCCAGGACGAACTCGTATGACTTCTTCAAGGAAGATCGGATGATTCTCTCCGGATTATAATAGCTTGTGACAAGAACAACTCCGAGATCTTCGTCGGCAGTCTCAGGTTCATAAGCCTTGCAGAAACATTTTATCAGTTCAGAGTAGCAGAGCGCCCTGGCGCAATAGACCTCACCCTTGAGATTATTCAGGGTCTCTATTTCCGTTGCATCCTGAAGGTCGCCTTCAAACTGTGAGACCATATCGAAGAAATAGTTGCATTTCCCGATGATTCCGTAAAGACTTCCGTACACAGACTGGATCTGGGTATTGGTGGAGAGAATGTCCCACCTCCAGATATCTCCATAAACATTGGAGTAGCCTTCAACTGCCTGCACCATATCGCACTGGATATCAGGAAGCAAGGTCAGATAGCCCGAATATAGCGCACTGCTCTTGAACGCAGCATATATGCCGGTCACCGCCTGCTCTGCTTCTGCAACATTTGTGACAGCCTCCTTTCCCGGCACGGCATTCTCCGGAAATTTCTCCAGACATCCGGCACTAAGAATCGCCGTCACAATGAAGATTAATATTTTGTTTATATTGATTTTCATCTTTTTACCCATTAGAAAGTGATTTCAAGACCGAATGTGAACTGACGTGACATCGGATACTGAGCCTTGTAAACATTGAGATTGGATTCCGGGTCCAGTCCGGAGAATCCGGTGAATGTCAAAAGATTCTGTCCCTGGGCATAAATCCTGGCGGCAGAAAATACCTTCATTCTGTCCAGAACGCTTTTCGGAAGAGAATAAGCTATGGTAAGATTTTTGAGGCGCAGGAATGAAGCATTCTCAAGCAAATGTGTGTCGAATTGAGGAGTAGTGCCATATTTTGGTATATCAGTCACATCACCTGGCTTTTTCCATCTGTCATAAAGCATTCTTTTGGACTGATTGTACTGGTCGAAAAGGGTGTTCTCCTCGAAATACCGGTCATTGTTGATCATCCATCTGTCTGCCACCCAGCTGAACTGTGCAGAAAGCGAGAGGCCTTTCCATGACAATGCAGTCCCGAAACCGCCCTGCCATGGAGCTTCGCTCGTGCATCCTGTCATGACCTTGTCGCTCTCACGATATTCAGATGTAATGTTGCCGTCCTTGTCATACCAAAGAGGATTACCGTCCACAGGATTGACTCCGGCATATCTGTTCAGATAGAATTCTGAATATGGATGGCCGACCTGAAGTTTCATTCCCGTCGTTGACTGGACATATTCCGTGACACCGTTGTACAGTTCAGTGATTTTGTTCTTATTATATGAGGCATTGGCATTGACGTTCCACCTGAAATTTCTCGTTCTGATTACATCCACGTCAAGGCTCATCTCCACACCCCTGTTGACCATCGCTCCGACATTGTCCCAATATGTCCCGAATCCACCGTTGGCGTATGACTGCGGCACTGCCATGAGCATATTGCTTGTCTGCTTGTCATAGAGTTCCACATCCAGCCTGATTCTTTCGAGAAATCCGAAATGCAAAGCGAGGTTTGTAGTCCACAGGGTCTCCCAGGTCAGGTTTTCATTGCCCTGCGAAACTGGAGCTATACCAGAATCTCCCATATAGTCAGGGCCTCCGCCGACCAGGTCAAGATGGTCATAATTAGGAATTGAGGAGTTGCCGGAAGTACCTGTGCTTACAGCAATCTGGGCATTTGAAAGCCAATGGACATCTTTCATGAAGCTCTCGTTGCGCAAATCCCACATGAAACCCAACGACCAGAATGCAGCCCACCTGTTGTCTTTTCCGAAACGGGAGGAAGCATCGGCACGGACTGAGAAATCAGCATAGTATCTGCTGCCGTAGTTGTATTCGCCTCTGCCGAAGAACGAAACATAGCTGTAAGATGAACTGCTGTCCGACCATGAGCGTGCACGGGTACCGGAAGCTATGTTCGTAAGATTGTCGTTGTTCTGCCCTGACGTTGAAACAGAGAATCCTGAAGACTTGTAGTTGACACCTTCCTGACCGACCATGAAATTGAGATGATGCAGGTTCTCGATGTCAAAATTGTAGTTTATGGTGTTGGATATGGTCAGGTTGTAAGCCTGAGACGTGCTTTTCGCTGCCGTACCCTGGCCATTGTTCGGAATGTATGACGGCATCGACCATGCTTCAGAGAAGATGTGCGAGAAATCGACTCCGCCCTGAGAGCGGATTGTAAGCCCTTTGACCGGAGCAATCTCAAGGAAAAGGGAACCAATAACCTTGTTCTTGTAGTTTGTTTCCGGATTGTTGACCATCCATTCCAACGGGTTCTGGTTCAGGCCAAGCCAGGTGCCGTCACTTAGGGATGCGTAGGAGCCGTCCTTCTTGTACGGACTCCAGTAAGGCATCATGAAACGGGAGGCCGAAATCGGGGTCACAGTGTTATAGTCGCCTGATACAGACTGCCTTATCTTTTCGTGAGTGAGCAATATATTGGTCCCAATCTTGAGCCAGTCCTTGGCCTGCGCCTCGACGTTGGCACGAACGTTATACCTTCTGAAATCAGAATCCAGCGAGATACCTTCCTGATCGTAGAAGTTCCCGGACACATAATAGCGAACCTTGTTGAGAGCGCCGTCCACCTGCAGGTCGTAACTCTGCAGGAAAGCATTGTCCCTGAAAACCTCTTCAAGCCAGTTGTAGTCAATCTTGCTCAAGGTTTCATAGTCCTTGCCGCTCGTAAGTCCAACCTCCTTCTCGTAAGCAATACGCTCTTCGGTGTTCATCATGTTCCACTTGCCGCTCGCCATATTGGAGAATCCGAGCTGTGCCCTTGCCGTGACTCGCGCCTTGCTGCCATCCATACGGCCACGCTTGGTCGTAATCACGATTACACCGTTAGCAGCCCTCGCACCGTAGATGGAAGTCGAGGATGCATCCTTCAAAACAGATACGGATTCGATGTCATTAGGGTTCAAGGCATTGAAATCAGATCCGGATATAGGCATTCCGTCAAGTATGAACAAAGGAGATGTGCCTGAATTTATGGAGTTGGTTCCTCTTATGCTGAATACGGCCGATGCACTTGGTTCTCCGGAATTGGAAAGCACCGTAAGTCCCGGTGTCGAGCCTTGCAATGCCTGATCGAAGCTGGCTGCCGGCACATTGGCGATTTTCTCGGATTTGACAGTCGTGACAGAACCTGCAATAGTACCCTTCTTCCTTGTACCATAAGCAATTACCACGACATCATCCAGCGCCTGTGCCTCACTTTGCATGCTGAAATCGTGAGACACCTTGTCCACTCCGGCAGGAACAGGAAAAGTCATCTGGACAAATCCGAAGCAGGATGCTGTAAGCACCGTGCCTGAGGGCACCTGGATGGAATATCTTCCGTCTATGTCTGTCACGGTCGCATTCGAGGCATCCGCCATCACCGCAGCCCCCGGCAATGGAAGCCCGTCTTCCGAAGAGGACACAACACCGGTCACGATGACATTGTCCTGGGCAAAAGCCGGGACCGAGAACAGACAGAATACTGAAATCAGCAGAGACGACAGAATTCTTAAGTTCATTGTCTTTGTTGTTTTATGGGTTAATAACTAAAATAGGCCGCAAATATCCATTTCTCTATTTCAATTAAAAACCCATTTCTGCCGAAACCGCCAAATTCCCGACTCAAACCACATTGCCGGTCCATTTTTTTAATTACTTTTGCGGTCAATGAAAAAAGAATCGACATGGACATTAGAATAGGAAACGGATATGATGTACACGCTCTTGCAGAGGGACTTCCTCTCTGGCTCGGAGGCATACGGATCGACAGCCCCATAGGATGCATAGCACATTCCGACGGTGATGTAGCGATTCACGCCCTGTGTGACGCTCTGCTCGGGGCACTTGCATTGGGAGATATCGGGAAGCATTTCCCGGACACTTCCGAGGAGTTCAAGGGCATAGACAGCAAGATTCTGCTGAAGCGAGTAATGGAGCTCGTCAGGGATGCCGGATGGCAAGTCGGCAATGCCGACATTACCATTGCCATGCAGAGGCCAAAGCTTGCACCTTATATAATGAAGATGCGTGAATGCCTGGCATCGGTGATGGGAATCGGTATGGAATGTGTTTCGGTCAAGGCTACCACCACAGAGAAACTCGGGTTCGTAGGCCGTGGAGAAGGTTGCGAGGTCTATGCGGTTGTATTGTTGGGTAGATGATCCGCCATTGTAATGATATTGAATAATTTATGATGTACAAGAATATTCATCCATTTATATTCATTGCAGCGGTATGCTGCATGATGGCAGCTTCCTGTGCCGCACCGGAGGGAGATTTCACGGAATCTGAGAGAATCCTTATCAGGAATGCTGCCTCAAGAGCAAGTGTTGAGGATATGGGGAGGGATGCAGCCGTCGATTCATATCCGGCAGGCACGATGAGGGTTCTCACGGTCAACGATGAAAATGACCTCAAAATACTGAGAAGCGTCAGCAGGGATTTCTCCAAAGAGGCCCTCATGGACAAAGACATCGCCATCCTGGCATCTCTGATGATATCTACCGTCACCCATCCGTCTCAGGACGGGGTTGGCATTGCGGCTCCGCAGGTAGGGCTGAACAGGAGGATGGTTGCAGTCCAGCGTTTCGACATGGAGGGAGAACCGTTCAAGGTCTATCCAAACATCAGGATAATATGGAAATCAGATGACACCCAGGTCGGTCCTGAAGGATGCCTGTCCGTACCGGATTGCAGGGGAAATGTAGAGCGTGCAGCCCAAATTGTCATCGAATACTCCGACATAACCGGAGTCGTGAGTGACAGGAAGGCAGCACGACTGTTCGCCGGAGCTGCGGAGGGAAGGCACAGCGGATATACCGGCACAGTTACGACCACACGGGACACGGTAAGCGGATTCACGGCTGTCATATTCCAGCACGAAGTCGACCATCTCGACGGCATCCTTTACACCGACAAGCTCCAGAAATAAAAAATTACAAAAAAAGTCCAATTAATTTTGCAATTTCCCAAAACATTACTACTTTTGCAGTCCCAAATCCAAACGCACGCCCCGCAAAGGAGCGGTCGGTACTCCCCTGACAGGGGATGTCACAAAGTGACAGGGGTTAAGATTAACAAGGCGTCATCAGACGCCGCGACCGGGCCGGAACTTTTCCAAAGGAAAAGTTGGAAAGGCGAAAAGGTCGCCCGACCTGACCAAAGGGAGCGGTCGGTACTCCCCTGACAGGGGATGTCACAAAGTGACAGGGGTTAAGAT
>JBJEBN010000006.1:0-7252 GCA_051870095.1 Candidatus Cryptobacteroides sp.
GTTAAACGCCTATTTATAGGCACATTATAACGAATTTATTTACGTATGAAAAGAATATTCAAATATATAGCAATTCTTGCGGCTCTTGGCACTGGATTGATGACGACAAGCTGTCTTAATGACAAGGAACTTGTTGAGTCAATTGATTATTCAAGGTGCCTCAGCCCGCTGAACTTGAGCGTCAAAATAGTTGAGGGAGACAATGTCACTTTCCGTTGGGACGCAGTCAAGGGTGCCGACCAGTATCAGTTAGAAGTTTATTCTGACAAAAATATGGAGGAAACTTCCCGAGTTGATATTGGTGGTGAAATATTTTCAGTAGATGAACTGCCTGTAACTGTCAAACTCGAGGCGGACATGAGTTACTGGTTCCGCGTCAGGGCCATTGATTCTTCTAATAAACTTGACATATCCAAGTGGGCGGTATATGAGAAAGTCGTAAAGACTTATGCAGTAAAGCCTACAGTATATCCTGCTGTAGCAGACAGGACTTCTACTACCATTACAGTTAGCTGGGATGCTGAGGCTGCGGCTTCAGAGGTTGATTCTGTAAAATGGTGTGTTCTCGGTGACGAGGAGCAGTTCAGCCGCCCATTGACAGCTGACGAAGTGTCTGCTTCCAAGGCTACCGTTACCGGACTTGAGCCATTTACCAATTATGTGGTATCAGTTTATTTCAAGTCTGCAAATCGTGGTGATTTGAGCATCTGGACTCGTTCAAATACTGATGGTTATACTGAAATCGTTACTCTTGAAGCCCTCAAACAGGCTATCAAGGACGGTGGTAAATTCACTCTCAAGATGGACGGTTCTCCTTATGCGTTAGGAGTAGCTGATATTGAGAACGGTGTAGAAATTATCGGAGAGGAAAGTGTTGACGGAACTCAGCCGGTTATTTTGGGAGAATTCCATGTCCTTTCCACCGTTCCTGCCAATGCAAGCTTCATCTTCAAGTCTTTGGAGCTCAACGGAAACAAGGAAGAATTCGGTTTCCCTTGGCAGCTTAAGAATGGCGCTGCAGGCAAGGGACAGGCTTTTGACAAGATTCAGTTTGTAAGTTGTAAGATTACAGGCTATTCTAAGGGTTTGAGCTACGAATGGGGTGGAACCTTTAACGCAAATGAATTGACTTGGGACGGTTGTACTATCACGGAGGTCAACAAAGCCAATACTCAGGGTGGCGACGGTATCGATTTCCGTGGAGCATCTGACATCAAGGCTCTGAATGTTGTCAACAACACTATTTACAATGGTTTCCGTACATTCTTCCGTATTGATGCGGCTACTATTCTTGGTGCTGTGAAGATCAACAACAACACCTTCATGAATCTGTCCAAGGATGATTCTTCAACCAACAACAATGGTATTCTTGGTGTCAAGGCAAAGCCTGGTTCATTTGAGTTCAAGAACAACCTCATCCTTTATATGGATGGAAATGCGAAATTGAACGGACCTGCTGCTCAGAACCTTAACACAGGAGATCTCGGTATCTCATATGCCAACAACTATTTCTATGGAATTACTGCAGAGAACTTCTTCAACGATAAGACATCTCAGGCTGAAGCTCTTGCAGGCGGTGGAAAGATGCTTGAGGTTGACCCTTGCTTCAAGGCTAAGGCCGGTATCTTCAATATTTCTGACTCAGACATCATCAATGCTGGTGTAGGTGCTCCGAAATGGCTGATGGCATATAACAAGAAGCCTGAAGATCTTACTATGACAGTTGTTGAGGGAACTCACAATTGGGATTTCACCAATCCTCAGTACTTCCTCGGCTCTGTAGATGAAAAGATGGTTCGTGACCAGCTCTTCATGGGTGTCATCGACAACAAACTCAATGTAAGTGACGAGGGTATCCTGCAGTTCCTTGTACCTACAACTGTAAACCGTACCAAACTTCCTTTGGATGGTTATCTTGCTTTCCTTGTTGACAAGCCAGGTTCAGTATATATCAAACCTGTAAATATCAATGAACAGTTCGGCAATCATATCGTTATCGGAAAGGGTGATGCAGAAGGCAAGGCAATTTCAATCAAGGGTGGTGCTGCTGCAAACACTGACAACACAAATCCTTCAAAGATTGTCATCAATGACATCGTAGAGCCTTCACTCATCTACGTTTATGCAACAGGCCAGATTGGTCTTGAGCAGCTCGGATGGGCATATGACACAACTCCTGTGAACACCGCTCTCTCTGCACCAGTAGTAACTGTAAGTCCGGAGAAAGTCAAGTCAGATTCGCCTTCTCCTGTAAAAGTATCATGGGAGCCGGTTGACAATGCTGCATCATATTCAGTTATGTTCAGCGGCAAGACTTATGATGTTGAAGAGTGCTCATACGAGATACCTCTTGATATTATCAGATTCCTTGATGCCGGTGCATACCAGGTAAGCGTCTTTGCCAACCCTTCACAGAATGACATTTACAATACTCAGTCTGCAGCCGGCACAGCATCATTCGCCGTTCAGGCAGCCAGCTCAGAGGGAAGCAGCGAGTTTGTTGTCAATACAGTTGACGATCTCCTCAATGCGATTGCATCAGGCAAGACCAACATTACACTCGCCAATACAGCCGATGCCCATGTCATTACTGACCTTGCACTCACCACTCCTCTCCACCTTAAGGGACAGATTGTGGATGGCACTATGACCAAGGTTAAGGCCAACTTCAGCATTTCCGGTGAAATCGGTGGTAGCATCATCTTCGAGAACCTTGATTTCGACGGTACAGATGTAGCTTCTTCACTCCTTACTGAGAAGAAAGACACTCCAGCTGTAGTTGCTGATACAATTGCATTCATCGGATGTAGATATCACGATGCAACAAAAGCATTGTACGACAACTCCGGCAAACTTGCCGCTTGTGTTCAGTGGCTGATCTTCGATAACATGGTTGTTGAGAATGCTTCATACGGCTCTGATATGATTGACTTGAGAAATGGCCACTATCACAATGTCGTGATTACCAACTCAACTTTCGCAAACAGTGCACGTACATTCATCAGAACTGATGCAGGTAGTGAAATCAACAATGTACTTGTCAAGAACAATACATTCTACAAAGTAGCAACCAATAACGAAAGCAAGGACAATAACGGTATCTTCCATATCAGGTCAACAGGCGGATTGGGTATGCAGTCTTATGTTATCATGAATAACATGTTCTACTCTATTCCTGTAAAGGTTAAGCCTTCTACAACTAATGGAAACGGTTATCCTATGTTCATAAGCAAGAATGCAGCTGCACTCAAACCTACCACAATCAGAAACAACTACTTCTACAATATAGAGGAAGAGTTCGAGGATTGCCTCTGGTGGACAGTAAACTGCTCACGTGAGGAAGGTATTGCCGGTGGCGGTGCTGTCTGCGCAGCAGATCCGATGAAAAATGCTGAGGCTGGTGATTACACCCTTGTAAGCGGTGTTGCAATGAATGCCAATGTCGGTGACCCTCGTTGGAACCCGATGGCAGGCAGCACTCCTACTTCTGAGATTGCTGTTGACAACGTTGCAGACCTCCTTACTGCTATCAATGCTGGTAAGAAGACCATTACTTTGAAGTCTGGTACTTATGACCTCAACTCTGTAACTGACAACGCAGACGTGGCAAGTGGAAAGCTTACACTCAAGAACCCGTTGAATATTGTCGGTGAAAGCGGAGCAAAACTTATCGGTTCATTCGTTCTCTCTGGAGAGAATGTTACCAAGTTCACTGTAAGCGACCTGGAGATTGAAGGTATCGGTGATTATCTTATCACTCTTGCTTCCAATGCTTCTGTCGGTCCGGTTGAACTTAAGAACGTCAATGTGTTCAAAACAGGTGGTCTCATCTATGCGGCCAAGAACGCCTCTATAACAGTGACTTCTCTTGAGATGACAGGATGTTTCTTTGATGAGGTAGGTTCAAAAGACTTCGTCGATTTGCGTGACGGTTCTTCTATCTCTGCAGTTAAAGTGGTGAACAATACATTTGCAAATGGTATCAGGACCTTCCTCCGTATAGATGCAAGTGTCGCTGATCTATCATCTGTACTTGTAAGGAACAATACGTTCTACAACAACTGCTATTTCGACAGTAAGGACAATAATGGTATTTTCCATGTAAGGTCAACTGCATTGTTTGAGGCGAATTATCTTGTCCAGAACAACCTCTTTGCATGCATGCACAAACTTGAGGGTGCTCCTTCTGGTAACACTAACGGTTATCCTAAACTTGTCAGCACCAATACAGCATCCAAGATCCCTACATTTACGAAGAACTACTACTATGATGTTGAGGAAGGCGATTATCCTTGGTGGACAAAGGACAGAATCGACATGGCAACTGCTACAGCCGGTTATGGCGTCGTTCTCACTGAGAATCCTTTCAAGGATGCTGCAAACGGTGACTTCACTCTCGTAAGTGCTCTTGCTTCATCTGAAAGAATCGGTGATCAGAGGTGGAACGGTGGCCGTCCTCAGACAGGAGATGCCTTTGCAGTTTCAAATGTAGATGAACTTCTTGTTGCCATTTCAGCGGGTAAGACTTCACTGGAGTTGGCATACGGGACATATGATTTGACTTCTTCAGCAGAACTCACTGAAGGTAAGCTTACTCTTAATCAGTCACTTGCTCTGACAGGAGTTGCCAAAGATGGAAAATATCCAGAGGTAATCGGAGCATTTGTGCTTGCTGCAGGAGAGGGAGCATCGTTCAGTGCCAATAAACTCTCGTTTAATGGTAATAATACGGTGTCGGATTTCATACTAATGAACGCTAACTCTGATTATTCATCAATAACTTTGAGGAATTGCAATATTTCATCCTATAAGAACAGATTGTTCTCACAGCCGGATGACAAGAAATCAGAAACAACCATCAATAGCGGTAAGATTGAGTTCTCCGGCCTTTATGTCAGCAATATGGGCACAGGAGGTGACTGCATTGACCTGCGCAAGGGTTCTGCATCATATCTGAAGGTTTCTAATTCGACTTTCTGTAATGGTATCAGAACTGTAATCAGAATGGATGCAGCTGTCAAATGTGGCTCGGTTCTCGTAAAGAACAATACTTTCTACAACCTCTGTAGTGCTGATAGCAAAGATAATAATGGTATTCTCCATGTTCGTGCATCCGGTACAACAATCGTTGAGAAGAATATCTTTGCATCAATGCACAAAATAGATGGAGCTCCTACTGATTCAAACAAGAACGGCTTCCCTAAATTAGTCAGCAAAGCTTCTTCTACAGTTGAAAAAGCTGTACGAGAATTCCGTGAGAATCTGTATTTCGATATTGAAGCAGAAGGAGACTATAATTGGTGGGCTTATTGTACTATGGAAACCGGTACTGCAAATGGTGGTGCTGTATTGTCAGAAACTCCATTTGCTGCAGATCCGTCAACTGGTATGTTTACTGTCAAATCGGAATATAAAGGCTATGGAGCCCTCCGTTGGTAATCACTTCAACCACGTATATTATGAAAATCGCCTCCCGATTCAGGAGGCGATTTTTGTTGGTATTATCAGAAACTAAGGTGCCTTGAGACTATCCAGATACGGAAGAAATGGTCATACAGCATGTATTTCCCTCGGTCAAATGTTATCAGACCTTTATCCATCAAGCCTTTGGCAGCGGAACTTGCCGAGCTGGCTGATTGGAGTGCGTATTTTTTAATGAATTTCCCAGATGTAAGGCCGGATACTTTTCCTTCTGATGCAATTGCTATCAGCAGAAGTTTCTGCTTTTCAGGTATCTGGTAGAGCAGGTCTTCGTATGTCTCGGAACTGAAATCGATTATGTAGTTTATGGCATCGTCAATGTCTTCAGTTCTGCATTCTGTTCCATATTCAGTGCGCATAAAAAGAATGTTCATGACTTTCTGAAGGTAGAATGTTGTACTGTCGAATTTGTCGTATAGTACATCGATTATCTTACTGTCCAACGATTTCCCTGAATTGCAGAAATGCCTTTGGCAGAATTCCAGGTATTTGTCTTTTGCTATCGGAGGGAGATTCATTATAGTCGAACTTTGGTAAAACGGCCTTGACGATGATGTGAACATTGCCCCCATCATTTCCCTTTGAGAACCGCAGAAAATGAAATTGGCGTTGGAACAATATTGTATATATGTCCTTAGTCTGGCCTCCACATTCTTGTCTGAATATTTTGTTATCTGCTGGAATTCATCGATGGCGATAAGGCAGCGCTTGTCGGAGTTGTTTATATATGCAAATATTTCGTCCAATGTGTTTGACGGATTATGGATGTCTCCAACAGAAAGAGAAAATGAAGGCACCCCTGCTGCGTCATAACTTATGCCAGCTTTTATTGATGACAATGTGTTGATGAAAGCTGACCATGCCTTTTCTCCACGTGGTTTCAGTTCTTCCAAAATGCTTTTGGCAAGCCTTTCTGTGAGCTCTGCAAATGAATTGGTGGAATATATGTCTATAATGAAGGTGTAATACCTCTCCCTAATATTTTCTTGATCGAAGCAATGCCTTATAAGGTCGGTCTTTCCGTATCTCCTTGGAGAAATCAATGCAATATTGTTCCCGTTTTCGAGAAGTCCTGTTATGTATTCAGTTTCTTTTTCCCTGTCGCAGAAGTAGTCTGGCCCAGCATAACCTGTGGTGACAAATGGATTCATAATAAAGGTTCTTTTGTTGCAAATATACATTTTTATCATAAAATGATAATCATAAAATGATAAATTATTGATCCAGAATAACCATTGTCCGTCGGAGCCTGACCGCTCTGGCAGGTGTAGCAGGAGGACTTTTTGGATCTTTCGGACCGGACAGTGAACCGATAGAATTTATATCAGACAAACCATCCATGTTCATAGTTTTCTTTCTATGTTTATTTATAGTGATAATTATTATGAATTTCCAACTTTATAGTGATTTTTATTTGTAAAGTCAGATATCTTGAATATCTTTGCAGAAAACAAATATGAGATGCAGATGCGTGATGTGAGGACGAAAGCAGAGGTGGAGATGTTTTTAAATCAGTTCTTCCCAAAAATGGATATTTGGGGAATAATTTTCCTGAACAGGGACAAAAATCAGAATGCGTTGGCTGCATTGGGAATTGTTCCGGAGGCTAGAGAAAAATATATCAGAGACTTGACTACTGAAGATTATGTGGAAACGATAGCTTCAGCCATGGCATTAGGTGATATGTGGGTTTTTGGGCGAGATATAAACTCGAGAGAAGTTTATATAAAGATTTCTCTGGGCAATCCCAATAACAAAACAATATGTATCT
>JBJEBN010000006.1:7352-23430 GCA_051870095.1 Candidatus Cryptobacteroides sp.
GAAGTTTATATAAAGATTTCTCTGGGCAATCCCAATAACAAAACAATATGTATCTCCTTTCATGAAGCAGAGAGTCACATCAGATACGTATATAAGAAAATGGAGGATGAACAATGAGAACAGAACGTTATGTTTCAATGATAAGTCCTGTCACTGGTGGTCGTGTCAAGGAAGTCTTCGATGTGGAAGAGAGGGAGTTCCGGAAAGAGAAGTTCCTGGTTCATGTCCGTTATTATATGTGTGTGGATACCGGTGAGCAGTTTACTACTACGGAGCAGGATGAATTGTATTGCAACGATTTGTATTCTCAATACAGAACCCTTCATAATATGCCGTTTCCTGACGAGATAAAATCTATCAGGGAGAGATATGGCCTGAACTATGCTCAATTGAGCAAAATCATGGGTTTCGGGATCAACCAATGGAAGCAATATGAGGAAGGCAATGTTCCCAGTGAATCAAATGCAAAGCTTATTCTGACAGTGAGGACGAAAGAAGGCATGATGAAACTTGTCAAAGAAAGCCGTTCTGCTTTTGATGCCAAGGAATATGCCCGTATTGTCTCAAAGGTCGAGTCTGCATCTGATGAGATTGATTCGAGATCTGAGAATCTTCTTTTTTATGGAAATACGAAGCGTGGCCTGTTGAATGGCTTTTCGCCGCTTGACTGCAGGAAACTGAAGGCAATGGTGTGTTATATCATATCAAAGGCGGGCTCAAGTATTTGTCCTACAAAACTGAACAAAGAGATGTTTTATGCAGATTTCAGACATTTCGTTAAAACTGGTCATTCCATAAGCGGACTCAACTATCGTGCTATCCAGTATGGTCCTGTTCCGGAACATTTCGAAACGATTTATGATAATATAGAAGGCATTGATAAAATCAGGACTATTTCTTATGATAAGGAATCGGTGAGCTTGGTGCTTGAAAATATGGATAACTTAAATTATCGTGAAGCGCTTGAAGTGGATGAACTTTCCACATTGGATGAAGTCACTTCAGAATTTGTAAGGATGAAAACATCCGAAGTCGTCGCAAAAAGTCATGAGGAAATTGCATGGATAGAAAATAAAGACTCTCATGGAATAATCCCATATTCGTATGCCTATCTGCTGAAATAGATAATAAAACCTGCCATATCGAAGCACATTGCGCGATATGGCAGGTTTTGATTAAGTCAGTTCCGCATTATCAGAAATTGAAGTAGCGGTCTGCGTTGTTGTAGGCTATGTCTTTGACCATCTGATGGATGAAAGGCATTTCGCTCTTAGGAAGTTTGCCGTTTGCGATGTCCTCTCCGAGCATGTTGCAGAGGATTCTGCGGAAATATTCGTGGCGCGGATAGGAAATGAAGCTGCGTGAATCGGTGAGCATTCCGACGAATCTGCTCAGAAGACCGAGTGAAGAAAGGGCGTTGATCTGCTTGCGCATGCCGTCTTCCTGATCGAGGAACCACCAGCCAGAACCGAGCTGCATCTTGCCCGGGCATGTGCCGTCGTTGAAAGTATAGGCCATTGTGGCAAGCACTTCGTTGTCCTTCGGGTTGAGGTTGTAGAGGATAGTCTTTGTGAGCTTGTCCTCCATTGCAAGGGTGTTGAGGAACTTGTGTCCTGCAGCAGCGCACTGTACGTCGTGGATGGCATCGTATCCGGTATCAGGGCCAAGAATCTCGAACATCCTGCGGTTGTTGTCACGGATAGCTCCGATGTGGAACTGCTGGGTCCATCCTTTCTCCCAGTCCATCCTTGCGAAGTCGAGCAGGATTGCGCTCCTGAATTTGAGCACTTCCTCCTTTGACGGCATCTTGCCTTTGAGGGTGTTGCGGAAGATTGTATCAATCTCTTCAATCTCAAAGTCCTCGGCATAGAATGTCTCAAGACCATGGTCTGAGAGACGGCTTCCCATCTCGTGGAAGAAATCGTGGCGTTTGCGCAGTGCATCGAGCAGGTCCTGATAGTTGCGTATTTCCATGCCAGCAGCCCATCCGAGCTTCTTGATGTATTCCTTGTACTGCTCAGGCTTCTCGATGACCATAGCCTTGTCTGGTCTCCATGCAGGGAGCACCTTCACCCCGAACGGATGCTCGTTGATGAATTTGTGGTATTCGAGGCTATCGGCAGGGTCGTCTGTCGTGCAGACTACCTTAACATTGAACCTTTTCATGAGTTCCTGTCCCCTGTATTCAGGAGTCTGGAGCTTTGCGGAGCACTCCTCGTAGATGGCGCGCGCAGTGGACGGCTTAAGTGTCTCATATACATCGAACACCCTTGCAAGCTCGAGGTGTGTCCAGTGATAGAGAGGGTTCCTCATGGTGTATGGAACCGTCTCGGCCCATTTCTCGAACTTCTCATAGCTGCTGCGGCTTCCTGTGATGAACTCCTCAGGCACACCGTTGCCCCTCATTGCTCTCCATTTGTAGTGGTCGCCTCCGAGCCAGACTTCCGTCAGGTCCTTGAACTGCCAGTTGTCGGCGATCATCTTGGGAACGAGGTGGCAGTGATAGTCGATAATCGGCATTTTCTCTGCGCTCTCGTGGTAAAGCTCACGTGCATAGTCGTTCGTGAGCATGAAATCTTCGTGGATGAACGGCTTTTCCGTCATGTCCGCGATACTTTCCTTGACTTTTGATAATATGTCCATATTCTTTGCGGTTTGTATTTTCCTTATGCAAATATCGCCCGAAGAGACCTCATTGAGTTATAAAAATATCCAAAAAAATGTAAATATTCTTCAAGCGGCTGTAAATATAAGCATAATTCCGTTAACGAACACGGAAAATTTCATACATTTGCCGCGATTGACATTTGGGGCACTTCCCCAAGTGCGGAATCACGCTGAATCCGAGAATCATACTAAACATCATAACACTATGGCATCTTTACAACCATTGAACAGAAAGACTGCGCAGGCAGCATCCCGTCCGGACAGAATCATACAGTTCGGAGAAGGCAATTTCCTCAGGGCATTCGTTGACTGGATCGTTTGGAAGACCAATCAGGCCACAGACTTCAACGCAGGAGTCGTGGTGGTACAACCTATCGACAGGGGAATGGTTGACATGCTCAACGAGCAGGATTGTCTCTATCACCTCAACCTCCAGGGCATCGACAAGGGCCAGGCCGTGGATTCCATCGACATGATCGACGTAATCAACAGAGGCATCAACCCATACCGCGATTTCGATGACTACATCGCACTCGCTGAGAATCCGGACATCCGTTTCGTGATTTCCAACACAACCGAGGCAGGCATCGCATTCGACCCGGCTTGCAAGCTCGAGGACAGACCTGCATCATCTTATCCTGGCAAGCTTACCCAGCTCCTGTACCGCAGGTTCCAGTATTTCAAGGGTGATATGTCAAAGGGACTCATAATCTTCCCTTGCGAACTCATATTCCTCAATGGCAAGGAACTGAAGAAATGCATCTACCAGTACATCGAGCTCTGGAATCTCGGTGAAGAATTCAAGACATGGTTCGAGCAGGCCTGCGGAGTATATTGCACGCTCGTGGACCGCATCGTTCCGGGTTATCCGAAAGACAACATCGAGGAAATCCGCGCCCGCATAGGCAATGAGGACAAGATGGTCGTAAAGGCTGAGATATTCCACCTCTGGGTAATAGAGGCTCCGCAGGAAATCGCAGCTGAATTCCCTGCAGACAAGGCAGGCCTCAATGTGCTCTTCGTTCCGAGCGAGGCTCCATACCATGAGAGGAAGGTAACACTCCTCAACGGCCCTCACACCGTCCTTTCTCCAGTAGGCTATCTGTCAGGACTTGACACCGTAAGAGAGTGCGTAGAGGATCCTGAAATCGGCAAGTTCGTAAGGAAAGTGATGTATGAGGAGCTTCTTGAGACCCTCAACCTCCCTAAGCCTGAGCTTGAGGCATTTGCCGCTTCCGTTCTTGAAAGGTTCGTGAACCCTTATGTGAAGCATTTCGTTACGAGCATCATGCTCAACTCCTTCCCTAAATTCAAGACACGCGACCTCCCGGGCCTGAAGACCTATCTCGAGCGCAAGGGCGAACTCCCTAAGGGCATCGTTCTCGGTCTTGCAGGCATCATCACATATTATAAAGGAGGAAAGAGGGGAGATGTCGACATCGTTCCTAACGACGATGCTGCCATTATCGCACTTCTCCAGGAACTCTGGCAGAGCGGTGACACTGCAAAAGTCGCAGAAGGCGTGCTTGCTGCCGATTTCATCTGGGGCGAGGACCTCAACACGATACCTGGACTCACTTCACTTCTCGCTTCATTCCTTGCCAAGATTCAGGCAGAAGGCATGCGCGAGGCTGTCAAGAGCATCATCTAAGAGCTTATGGCGAAATTCATACATATCAATCAGGCCGACAATGTCGCAGTCGCAGTGAGCGACGTTGCGGCAGGGGAGGCCTTCGTTGCAGGCGGGCGGACACTGAACACGGTGTCCGCCATACCGGCAGGACACAAGGTCGCCTTGCAGGACATTCCGGAAGGTGGCAATGTCATCAAGTACGGATTCCCCATAGGCCATCTTCTCCGTCCGGTGAAGGCTGGGGAACTCATCGACCACAGCATCCTCAAGACCAATCTGGAAGGTATACTTGATTACAAATATTCACCGGAGCTCACCGAGATTCCTTCTGCGGCCACCAGGGCGACGTTCAAGGGCTACCGCAGGAAGAACGGAAATGTGGGCATACGCAATGATATATGGATCATTCCTACTGTAGGATGTGTCAATGGGGTGGTTCAGAATATATGCCGCCGTTTTGAGTCTGAACTGTCCCACTGGACATCCATAGGGCGCGTCATAGCCTTCCCTCACAACTACGGATGCTCCCAGCTCGGGGACGACCATGAGAACACGAGGAGGATTCTTGCCGACATGGTGCATCATCCGAATGCTGCAGGAGTGCTCGTGGTGGCTCTCGGATGCGAGAACAACCAGCTGAAGGCATTTCGTGAACTTGTCGGAGATGTGGATGAGGACAGGGTCAAGTTCATGGAGTCACAGAAAATCCATGGAGACGAGGTGGAATACGGTCTCGGACTGCTTCGGGAAATCGCCGCGGCAGCCTCTGCTGACGTGCGCGAGGATGTGCCGGTGAGTGAACTGAAAGTCGGCCTCAAATGTGGCGGATCCGACGGTTTCTCCGGCATCACTGCCAATCCGCTTCTCGGGCGCTTCTCCGACTGGATCGTGGCCCAGGGCGGTACCACGGTGCTTACAGAGGTACCTGAGATGTTCGGCGCAGAGACCATACTGATGTCCCGTTGCCAGGACAGCTGCACCTTCGACAAGACCGTGAGCCTCATCAACGATTTCAAGGAGTATTTCATGAAGAACGGACAGCCTGTATATGAGAATCCATCTCCTGGCAACAAGGCGGGCGGAATATCCACGTTGGAGGAAAAATCCCTCGGATGTACCCAGAAATCAGGCAAATCCATCGTGCGCGACGTCCTCAGATACGGTGACCGCCTGAAGACCAAGGGTCTCAATCTGCTGAGCGCTCCCGGCAATGATCTGGTAGCTTCCACGGCTTTGGCTTCGGCAGGATGCCAGATTGTCCTCTTCACCACAGGACGCGGTACGCCATTCGGAACATTCGTGCCGACTGCGAAGATTTCCACGAATTCCACACTCGCTGCCAACAAACCTGGCTGGATAGATTTCAATGCGGGGCAGATTGTTGACGGAAGGCCTGTTGACGAGGTGGATGCCGACTTCATAGATTTCGTTCTCTCGGTGGCTTCCGGACAGCGCACATGCAACGAAAAGTCGCTTTACAGCGAAATCGCAATCTTCAAATCCGGAGTCACTCTGTAAAATTTCCGTTAACGGGCACGGAATTTTTTGGTCAGTACAGAAATATTGCTTAATTTTGAGGGCTGAATGAGGGTCATTCAGCCCTTAGGTCATTGTAAATTATTGAAAATTAAACAATAACACTGTATCATGAAACTCAATAGCGAAGTAAGGTATGCTTCCCACCCTAACGATGCGAAGCATTATGACACAAAACAGCTCCGTGAAAACTATCTTATCGAAAATGTTTTCACTGCTGATGAAATCAACATTGTCTATACGATGCACGACAGGATGATTGCAGGTGGTGCGATGCCTGTGGACGAAGTGCTCGAACTCAAACCAATCGACATCCTCCGCAACGAATATTTCCTTGGCAGGAGGGAAATCGGTATTTTCAATGTAGGCGGCAAAGGTATCGTGAAGGCCGCAGACAAGGAATACACATTGGAATACAAGGAGGCCCTCTATCTCGGACGCGGCGACCGCAAGGTTACTTTCGAGAGCGCAGACAAAGCCAATCCTGCAAAATTCTATTTCTGCTCCTCACCTGCACATTGCACACATCCTGACCACCTCACAACCCGTGCAGAAGCCGTCAAGATGGAGCTTGGAACCCTCGAGGAAAGCAACCACCGCATCATCAACAGGATGCTCGTAAAGGAGGTCGTTCCTACATGCCAGCTTCAGATGGGTATGACCGAGCTTCAGCCGGGCAGCACCTGGAACACCATGCCTGCACATACTCACGAGCGCCGCATGGAGGTTTATTTCTATTTCGAAATCCCTGAGGACCAGGCAGTATGCCATTTCATGGGTCAGCCTCAGGAGAGTCGCCACATCTGGATGCACAATGAGCAGGCCGTGATTTCACCTGAATGGAGCATACATTCAGCCTGCGCTACCAAGAACTATACGTTCATCTGGGCAATGTGCGGCGAGAACCTCGACTACAACGACATGGACGGTTGCTCTACGGTAAATCTTAAATAGTAAAACCTTAATACAAAATAAAATACTATGGTAAATTTTTCACTCGAAGGTAAGGTAGCCCTTGTAACAGGAGCATCTTACGGAATCGGATTCGCCCTCGCCACAGCATTCGCCGAGGCTGGAGCAAAGATTGTCTTCAACGACATCAAGCAGGAACTCGTTGACAAAGGCCTTGCAGCTTACAAGGAGAAAGGCATCGAGGCTCACGGTTATGTATGTGATGTGACCAACGAGGACCAGGTGAACGAGATGGTTGCCAAAATCGAGGCTGAAGTAGGCCCTGTAAACATCCTCGTGAACAATGCAGGTATCATCAAGCGTATCCCGATGTGCGAGATGAAGGCTGCAGAGTTCCGTCAGGTCATCGACATCGACCTCAACGGACCTTTCATCGTTTCCAAGGCTGTTATCCCTACAATGATAAAGATCGGTGGCGGTAAGATCATCAACATCTGCTCAATGATGTCAGAGCTCGGCCGCGAGACCGTATCAGCTTATGCAGCTGCAAAGGGAGGACTCAAGATGCTTACTCGCAACATCGCTTCAGAGTACGGTGAGTTCAACATCCAGTGCAACGGTATCGGCCCTGGCTACATCGCTACTCCTCAGACAGCTCCTCTTCGTGAGCGTCAGGCAGACGGCAGCCGTCATCCATTCGATTCATTCATCGTTGCAAAGACTCCTGCAGCACGTTGGGGTACTCCTGAAGACCTCATGGGACCTGCAGTGTTCCTCGCATCGGATGCTTCCAACTTCGTGAATGGTCACATCCTCTATGTTGACGGCGGTATCCTTGCATACATCGGAAAGCAGCCTCAGTAGAATTCATTGCGATGAACAGAATATTCAATTTCATGGCAGCGGCTTCGGCTGCTGCCGTTTTGGTTTCATGCGCAAGCGCTGGCCAGAACATATTGGTTTCCAATGACTCGGACCTTGCACGTACCAATGAGACCGTAGAGCTTTCTTTTGCAGCTCTCCAGAATGGTGATGATGCTCTCACCGCCGAGAATGTAATTGTCCTCAACCATCTCGGCAAACAGGTTCCTTGTCAGGTCTATACTGAAATGGACGGTGAGCAGGTGCTTGTGTTCCAGGCAGATGCAGCCGAGCATTCATGTGTGAAATACACCGTGAAGGCAGGCGAGCGCGAGCCTTTCGCAACAGTTGCTTACAGCCGCCATGTGCCTGAAAGGATGGACGACTATGCATACGAGAACAACCTCGTCGCAGGCCGCATCTATGGACCGGCCCTTGCCGACCCACGCACCTTCGGTTCCGACGTATGGCTCAAATGTACTGAAAGACTGGTGATTGACGAGTGGTTCCAGAAAATGGACTACCATCATAACTATGGTGACGGAATGGACTGCTACAAGGTTGCAAATACCCTCGGAGGCGGTGCTGCAGCTCCATATTGCGGTGAGAAAATTATCATCGGCGACAACTGGGCAACCCAGGAGCACATTTGCGACGGCCCTGTCCGCACGAAGGCATTTTTCACCTACAATGCAATCAATGTGAACGGAAAGCCTGTGACTGCGCTCCGCGAGATTTCCCTCGATGCCAACTCCCGTTTCGTGAAGTCCACGACATGGTTCAATGCGGAGACTGATTCTCTGCCTCTCGTTCTCGGTGCCATCCAGCACGATGTTCTCCACCGCGCTGACGGACAGAACTGGATTGCATTCACAGAAGTCGCATCTGACACCAAGCAACCTGAAATCGACGGAAACATTTCCATCGGTCTCGTGCTTTCTCCGGACCTGAATCCTGAAGGAACAGGCACACTCGACTCTCATGCAGTAATCAAGACCACAGCTGCTGTCGGTGCACCTGTAACTGTTTGGACAGCATCAGGATGGAGCCAGGGTGGAGTGGAGTCTCCTCAGGCATGGGCAACACTTGTGAAAGATTTCGCATACGCCCAGGCCAATCCTCTCAAAGTTGAGATTGTGAAATAGTTCACACAGGGCATTCAGCCCTCGAACATTTCCTTATAATACGGCAGGTTCTCCTTCAGTACGATGTCTATCGGCATCAGATGGTGGACCTGCTGTTCATTTTGCTTGTACAGAAGCTGTCCTATTACAGACTTTACAGCATGAAAGCCCTGAAGTTCAGGTCTTTGGCAAAGGAGTGCCGCTATGCTTCCGTCTTCGAGGCATCTGCGGTTGTTGCCAGTGAGGTCGAATGAGGCGACTCTTATGTCATCCATTCCCTTTGATTTTAGCAGGTCAGCGATGATATATCCCCTCGAGTTCATTACCGCTATGCCTTTCACATCAGGATTATCCTTCAGAAAATCCAGAACGTCACATTCGTTTTCGTCAGGATTCAGCACGGAATAAGAAGCCACCTTTACTCTGCATCCTGTTTCCGGAGCAGTGAGATATTCCATCAGGCCTTTCTTCCTTTCGAGGGAGTTGTTCGCCTGCCTGTTTCCTATACGCCTTGCCCCGAATATCGCTATTGTGCCTTCGTCAGGAATCATGCTGCGGAGAATCCGTCCGAGCAACTTACCGCATGCGAATTGATCAGTCGTGTATGTTGCGACCGGATTGGTACCTTCTATTACGGAATCGACGAATACGAATGGTATGCCTTCCACCTCAAGCGCACGGCAGAGTTGTCTGGTCTCGTCAATGAATGTCGGACCAATGATTACGGCATCAGGTTTTTCCGCCGGAATGGCAGCAAATGTGCTCCGGCATGAATAGACGTCGAATTGATTGTAATATGAAAACGTGCAGTCAATTTTTATGTCGCTGTATTCCTCAAGTGCATGCTCGAATCCTTTCTGAACGGTTCCCCAGTATTCTCCAGGCTCCGCTGTAGGTGTGGTTATCACTATCTTGAACTCTTTTCTCAGGGAAATGGCGGAAGTGTGTATATTGTATTTGTATTCAACCTCAGCAAGTATTTTCTCTACGGCCTCGCGGCTTTCCTGTGAAACATTCCCTCTGTTGTGAAGAACCCTGTCCACCGTGCCGGCTGAGACTCCTGCCATTCTTGCGATGTCCTTTATTTTGATTTGCTTTGCCATGATTCTGTTCCGTGTTTTCCATTGTATATGTACACAATATGCAAATATTGCAAATTATTATTGAGTTTTCATTGATTCTTTGTAATTTTGTGCTTTGTTGTGTACGAACACAGTGCATTGCGACAATTGTTTTATTCTATATGGTTATGAGAAATCTGTTTGATATTGAAGGCAAGGTCATAGTCGTGACCGGTGCATGCGGCATACTGGCAAGTACTGCTGTGAAATATTTCGCTTCGCAAGGAGCCAGGGTGGTAATGCTTGCCCGTGAGCATTCTGCAGCAAAGGCTGCTGAAATCATTGCTGAAATCGAGAAGGACGGGGGTGAGGCTTGTTTCTTCGCTACAGATGTGATGGACAGGGAGTTGCTTGAGCGCAACTACGACCAGATCATGGAGAAATACGGCAGAATCGATGTGCTCCTCAATGCAGCCGGCGGCAATATGCCTGCGGCTACGGTGCCTCCTGAAAAGACAATCTTCGACCTTGATATCGATGCTGTGAAGAAAGTTACGGATCTGAACCTTTTCGGAACGATTATCCCTACAGTGGTCTTTGCCAAGGCTATGGCACAGCAGAAGAAAGGATCCATCATCAATTTCTCAAGCATGTCTGCCCTTCGCCCTCTGACCCGCGTGGCCGGATATGGCGCAGCCAAGGCAGCTGTCACCAACTGGACCAAATATCTCAGTGCAGAGCTTGCCCTCAAGTTTGGTACAGGATTGAGAGTCAATGCTATAGCTCCGGGATTCCTGCTGACTGACCAGAACCGTTCCCTTCTTACCAATCCGGACGGCAGCCTTACAGACCGCTCCCGCACTATTTTGGCTCACACTCCTTTCGGACGTTTTCTCGAACCGGATGAGCTGTTCGGCACTCTGCATTACCTTGCCAGCGATGCGTCTGCTGCAGTGACGGGCACTGTGGCAATCGTCGACGGCGGCTTTGATGCATTCTCCATTTGATAAATTAATTAAAAATAATTCCGATATGTACCTGATGAAAGAAAGCTGGAGGTGGTACGGCCCTAACGACCCGGTAAGCCTCGACAATATCCGCCAGGCCGGAGTAACAGACATCGTCCATGCCCTGCACCATATACCCAACGGGGAAGTTTGGCCGCTTGAGGAAATCCGCGAGCGCCAGAAAATGATTTCCGACAAAGGAATGACATGGAGCGTCGTAGAAAGTGTTCCTGTTCATGAACATATCAAGACACGCGAAGGCGCATACCTTGAATACATAGAGAACTACAAACAGACAATACGCAATCTTGCCGACTGTGGCATCCGATGCATCACATACAACTTCATGCCCGTTCTTGACTGGACCAGGACAGACCTTGCCTACGAGATGCCGGACGGAAGCCGTGCCCTGCGCTTTGAAAGGGCAGCCTTCCTCGCCTTCGACCTGTTCATCCTGAAACGCCCGGCAGCAATGCAGGAATATTCCGAGGAGGATATTGCCAAGGCCAAGGCAAGGTACGAGACCATGACCCCGGAGGAAATAGCTCTGATAACCCGCAACATGATAGCCGGCCTTCCTGGCAGCGAGGAGAGCTTTACCCTCGACCAGTTCCGCCAGGCCCTTTCGAGATATGACGGCATCGATGCGGATCAGCTTCGTTCGAATCTGATATTCTTCCTGCAACAGATATGTCCGGTTGCCGATGAATGTGGGACGGAAATGGTGATCCATCCCGATGACCCGCCTTATCCTATCCTCGGGCTCCCGCGCATTCTTTCCACGGCAGAAGACTTCCGCAAGCTTGTAGAGGCCGTTCCGAATATGTCCAACGGACTCTGCCTATGTACTGGCTCTTTCGGCGTCAGAGCAGACAACGACTGCCCGTCAATGATGCGTGAATTCGGCGACAGGGTGGGATTTGTCCATCTTCGCAGCACCAAGCGCGATGCAGACGGCAATTTCTATGAAGCCAACCTGCTCGAAGGCGACATTGATGTCTATGAGATGATGAAAGCCATGCTCGAAGTGGAGCAGCGCAGGAAAGTGAGTATCCCTCTGCGCCCTGACCACGGTCACCAGATGTGCGACGACCTTCAGCGCCGCTCCAATCCGGGCTACTCCTGCTACGGCCGTCTCCGTTCCCTCGCCGAACTCCGCGGCATCCAGGCCGGCATCTCCCGCTCAATGGAATAACTCCTGGTTGGAAATTCCTACTTTGCGAGGGCAAAAGTGTTAAATGTTTATTATAAAAGTCCATATAGCTTGATAATTCCTATTTATATGCTTATTTTCGCGGTGGAATAGGAAAAATGTCATTGATTACAAATATGGAATTGAGAATCCCTCTCCGGAATACCAGTCTGGGGGGGGGATATTCTTATACCTGTTCCGTTCAAGGAGAAGTTAGAAACATTGATTCAAGGATAACTTCATCCTCTTCCCAACCATCACCCAAAATATACCTTACAGCCGGGGGTCCCACGCCTCCGGTGCTTTTGTTGTGTACTCAATTTAATATGTTTAATTTATAAATCTCAATCAATTATGAAACAAAATGATGCAAAACTGGTGACCTATGTGGCACCTTCATGTATGACTTTGGACATTCGGCCAGAAGGAGTGCTTTGTGAAAGTCCAAGTGATACTTATTCTCCTGACGATTTGAACGAAGGTTTGAAAAACTGGTTTGAATAATGACTAACTGGGAATTCTGAAACCATTGCATTATAAAACCGAGCATGAAAATCTTTTATATGATTTTGCCCAAGGACATTTTCAAAGGATTTGATTGTGAGGTTGGCAGATAGCGAACGGTTATCAGCTTTTCTTAAAAATTAGTAATCAAAAAATTGATAGGATAGTATGAAAAAGATTCTTGTATCTATAGTATCTGTATTGGCATTGTATGGAATGTCTTCATGCCAGAAAACGGAGGAAATTTCAACAAATGAAATAAAGGGTTCGACATTTTCAATTTGTGCAAATGTTGAACAAACAAAGACCACAATAGACGGCCTTAAAGTTGATTGGGAGGAAGGCGATATCCTTTATCTTGTAACTTCTGACGGAACTTGGGGAAAATCCTATTCTGAAGATAAAGGAACTGAGAGCATTGCAGAGTATAAATATACTGAAGGAATATTCACTTCTTCAGCTACAATAAAAGATGGAAGCTATAATTTTTATGCATTATATAGCAATGGTGCTGGGAAAAGTTACCATAGATGTGATGCTACTTCATTTTCATTGGCTTCTACACAGAACCAGGATTGTTTAAACCCTACAGCTCATCTTAAGATTAATGATGCTTTGGCTGGTAGTTTTTCTGCTTCTGTTCCGAGGACTAAGGCAGCGAATGTAAACATGAGCCATTTGTTTACAATAATGAGGGTAGATGTTAAGAATAATACAGGAGAGGAAGTTGATGTGAAAAAGTTCGAGATGTCCGCCGCTGACGCTACTCTTTCAGGTATATTTACAGTTAATTTTACGAACTCTCCGATTGATATAACATATAAAAGCGGAAGTTCAAATTCTATTACTGTAAATATTACAAATGGAACTATTGCTGCTGATGAGTCACTCCCGGTATATTTTGTGATGGCCCCACTTGCCAGTTACAGTGGAGATGTGACTTTTACTGTCACAGACGCCAAAGATCTGATTTATACAAAGACTGTACACCTGACAGATATTACTTTTGAAGCAGGATGCCTCAATACAACTCCTTATACCATAACAAAATCAGTAGCTCCAACAACTTATAATTGGAATCTATCAGTTAACAGCACATCGACGGCAACTGCTGATGAGATTAGTTGGACAAATTCTGTTGCCGATATGGTTTGTGCAAAAGGTGAGAGTTCTTCTGATGCAAATTACTATTATCCTGGAACTTCTGGACATAACTACACTAGTACAAGATTTCCGGCTAAGAGTGTTTTAACAATTACGCCAAAATCTGGTAATGTTTTGACATACTATGTCTTCAATGCAACTTCTGCAAACTATGCTAGTGCATTAGCAAACAGCGTCTGGACAAATGTGGCGGATATGGAAGTAGAAGGTACTACGGTTACCATTGTTGCAAAAGAGCAGGGGAACCCCGTTTCTGCAAATATTAGCGCCGTTTGCGGTTTTACTAAAGTAGAATGTCATACTGATGAGGCTCCCGTATTTCCGCCTGTTATTTCTGTAACAACAACTTCTGTTAATGTCTCTGCAGAAGGAGGATCAAATGAAATCAGCTACTTCATCAAACATGCTGTTGATGGAAAATCCATCAGTGCTGTTTCAAATCAGGATTGGGTTAATACTTTTGACTATTCAACAGACGGGAAGATTTTATTCAATGTGGCAAAGAATGAAGGGGAGGCTCGAACTGCAACTGTTACTTTGAAGTATGATGGAGCTACTGATGTAAATGTAACAGTAAATCAGACTGTTGCAGGTGGCGAGATTAAAACCTGGAATCTTGTTACAGATGCCTCAACATTGGCAGCTGGGGATAAACTCATCATTGTAAGCACAAGTAAGGGTTGTGCTGCTGGAAATATTAGTTCATCAGTAATGTCGAAAGTAAGTGTATCAATTACAGATAACAAGATATCATCTTTGCCAAGTGAAGTTGTTATGTTGACACTTGGAGGATCTTCTGGCTCATGGACTTTGTCAAATTCTGAAGGAAAACTTCTTGGTGCAACGGCAGTTAAAAAACTCGCATGGGATAGCGGGACAACGACCTGGAGTATTTCGATTGATAAGAATTCTGCGACTATTCAAAATAAGACATCAACATACGGAAGATTCATGTATAATGTAAGCAATCCTCGATTTGCAACGTATACAAGTGACGTATCTGCTACTATGCTTCTTCCGGAGATATATCGTTACGAATGAACTTCCTCCGGAGACCCTTCCGGTGGGCAAGAACCCATAGTAGACACGCAACCGTCAGCGGCGGTGGCAAACAATGACCCGAATGTGAAGAGTACGACAGAGGTGACTCTGTCGGGCTCTTTCAGCGGGGCGACTACGATTCCTTCGGAAACCGGATTCTGGTATGGGACATCATCGAATTCTTTGTCAGAAATGGTCGTTGCCCAAGTAAATGCTACTTCTGATGGAAGTACCTACAGCGGCACATTCACCGCAACCCTTGATGACCTTGTGCCTGGTGAGACATATGTGTTCCAGTCCTATGCCGTTGTGGCCGGGACCGGTACTTATTCATCAACATCAGATACTTTCTGGGCCACCCAGACATCGATGTTCGTGATGCCGGGAGGCGCCAATCCAGCAATAGAAAAGGATTGGCTCGAGCTTCCGACAGGCCGTGAAGGCAGTCAGTATGTCGTGAACACCTGCTATGCCGGAGAACGCAACTATACACACCTCTACGACAAGGACATGATGACCTCCCTGTGGACAGCCTATCCGCTCAACAGCAGCCACATGGGCAGTCTGAGCCGCCCTGGCAGCTGGTACTACAACCCGAGCATCGACGAGGCATATCAAGCGAACCTGACGAGCCATTCGTACAGCAATTCGACATATTCCCGTGGCCACATGTGCCCGAACGGCTCACGCAACGGTAATTCTACGATGCAAAAGCAGACTTTCTACGTGACCAACCAGGTGCCGCAAATCCAGAATAGCTTCAACAGCGGAATATGGAGCAATCTCGAGACTGCTGTGCAGGGCCTGGTTAGCGGAAATTCGGAGGAAGTGTATGTGGTGACAGGAGTGGCGTTCAACAAGGTGGGGGAGAACCGGACGGTGAATTATGTGTCTCCGGCCGATAATTCCTCGCAGAAGTGCCCGATACCGAATTACTTCTATAAGATCGTCCTTCGTGTGAAGTACACCGGTTCGACTGTGACGTCTGCCAGCACGATCGGCTTCTGGATGGAACATAAGGCTTATACGAATGATTCGTATGTGAATTATACTGTTCCTGTGGACCAGATTGAGCAATGGACCGGATTCGACTTTTTCGTCAATCTTCCGGATTCGATCGAGAACAAAGTGGAATGCCTGAACCCATCGTGGTCGGAGTTCACCAGTTTTTAGGTTTATGAAACCGAACATGAAAATCTTTGATATATTTTCGCCCAAGGGCGATATCAAATGATTTTCATCGTGAGAGTGAGCGATAGCGAACGGCTATCATACTCTCACAAAATTTTTATAAATGTAAAAATTTTTGATAGTATGAAATTTTTAGAATGAATTGATGTAATTATAAAGTATTTATTATTATGAGATTAGAAAAT
>JBJEBN010000007.1:0-4561 GCA_051870095.1 Candidatus Cryptobacteroides sp.
AGAAATATGAAACCAATCCTAAGTCCCTGGTCGGACGCTTCTGGCGTTGGCACATAGGCTTCTGCCCGGGGTGGAAGCAGTATTTCGCATCCCTTCCGGAAGAAGAGAAGGAGGACTTGAGAGTAAAGTATGATTTCCATAAATACTGAAATGGAGCTGGATACCTCAAACATGTGTTCGCACTTGAAGAGAAAACTCTTCGAGGAGGATGGACCGTACCACAAGATAGGGCTTGCCCTGCAGGAGGACAAAGAGTTGACGGCGGTGGTCCGCAGCCGGCAGCTGCATATCTATCGTAACGGCAAGAAGGTCCTTATTCTTACGGGGAAGGCTGCACCTAAAGTTTTGTGCGATGATGCAATATGCAGCCTGATCCAGACTCTCCCGCTTGCAGACATTACTGCTACGCATAAGACGACCATTTCTCTCGAAGACGTAATACCTCAGAACGTGGTGTGTTCGCAGGAGCTTCGCGCTTTCTTTGTAACTCATCTCGGGAAGAGCTTCCATTTCAAGGCTGAGTTCCAGGGCTGGTTGCATAACAACGCAGGGAAAACCTACAGGGAGGCCGTGGAAGCATACACATCCATTGAACACCCCAAGGAAATCAGGCCGGCAACTTCTGGCGCTTTGCCGGATATGTTGCAATAAGTGTGACAGCCGGCATCGCAATGGTTGCATTGGGGTATAGGCTCTTCAGATAAGTGTACCGGAACTTACAGAACTTGACCGGCTGCAATGCCCAAACCCAAAGTTTCAAGAGTGTGAATGTGGATGAATATGCTCATGGGCATATCGATTATTATTGAAGAAGTGAATAAAAGTCCCTACCTTTGTAATCGAAAATCTTGTCACCAAGTGATATAAAATTCGATTATCGATGAAATGTATAGAGCGTAAAAAGTATTTGGACGAACTTGTTTCTCTGCAAAACAACGGGATGATCAAGATTATAACCGGTATGCGCAGATGCGGCAAGTCTTATCTGCTTTTTGAGATATTTGCTTCCTACCTTGAGAACAATGGCGTCGCTTCCGACCATATCATAAAAGTGGATTTAGAGGATTACAAGAATCGGGTTATGAGAAATCCCGACATTCTTTATCCTTTTGTTGAAAGCCGGATTAAGGATGACGGAATGTATTACATCCTGCTGGATGAAGTACAGATGCTCGACAATTTCGAAGATGCATTGAATGGCTTTTTGAAGATGCGCAATGTAGATGTCTATGTGACGGGCAGCAACGCGAAATTCCTGTCCAAAGACATTATTACGGAGTTTCGCGGACGTGGCTTCGAGGTGAAAATGTACCCGTTGAGTTTCAGTGAATACATGTCGGCCTATTCAGGTACGGTACAGGCCGGATTCAATGAATATATGCTGTATGGTGGACTTCCACAGATACTATCGTACACCACTGAAGAGCAGAAAGTGCGTTTTCTGAAAACCTTGTTCGACGAGACCTATATCAAGGACATCAAAGAACGCTATGACATACGCAAGGACGATGATCTGGAGGAACTTATCAACATCATGGCTTCCGGCATCGGTGCACTGACCAACCCGAACAAGCTCGCGAACACGTTCAGGAGCGAGAAAAAGTCAGCCATTTCCTACGATACGGTCAAGGATTACATCGACTATCTCTGCGATTCGTTTTTAGTTGAGAAATCGACACGTTACGACATAAAGGGAAAGCGGTATGTCAATGCGCCATATAAGTATTACTTCATGGATTTGGGATTGCGTAACGCGCGCATCAATTTTCGCCAGTCGGAAAAAAACCATCTGATGGAGAATATGATTTATAATGAGCTGAAGATCCGGGGGTTCAATGTGGACGTGGGGGTTGTTCCGATCGTAACGAAGGATGAAAACGGGAAACAACAGCGTTCCAGCCTTGAGGTGGATTTCGTCTGCAACTTGGGCAGCAAACGTTACTATATTCAGTCGGCATACCGCATGGAATCCGATGAAAAGATGAGACAGGAACGGGCTTCTTTGCTAAAGGTGGATGATTCATTCAAGAAAATCATTGTTATCGGGGAAGAAAGTCCGGCGACAAGGGATGAATTCGGTATCACGACTCTGGGCATTTATGATTTCCTACTGAAAGGCAATTCATTGGAATTGTAATTTCAAACGGTATTTCACGTCTCTTCTGGAATTGTTGCACCATTATCGCAAAAATGCCGATTAAACTGCCACAAAAGTTCCGGTTGAAATTCTGAGTTTTGCAATTAATTGTACTAAGAAGTCTCGGTCTGCGGCTTTCCTGCTGAGTGCTGTGCTTACTACCGCCATTGTAGTCATTATGTCGTTCAGGGCTGTCCGTGCCAATTCTGTCGAGATGCTACGCAAGAAATATTTCAAGGTGGAAGTTTTCCAGAAGATTTTGTAAAGAGAGAATGATGGACAAGTTCAATGATTTTTCAGCGTTGAAGGCTTTGAAGAAGGATTTGGAGGAGAAGGAGTCCTCCGGCATGGAGGGCGCGCCTCAGCCTAAGAAACGCAGTCGCACAGTCACCCATAAGCCCAAAGAGCAGATGGAAGGGGAAAGGGTGGCAAAAGAACGTGGTCTCCGTCCCGGATGCACGGTTACACTGATGGACTCCAATGATAGGGGGATTCTCCGCCACGTTCATAAGGACTGTGTGGAAATAGAGATTGACGGTCTTCTGTTCAAAGCCGGGTTTGGCGACTTTGTCGTGAACAATGTCGAGGAAGATTCCAAACTTGTCCGCAGTATTTGCGGCGGACAAAAGCGCAAGGAGCAGAGGACTGACAGACCGCAGCCGCTTCCGAATGAAATTTCGGTTGACCTGCACATAGAAAAGATTCCGTCAGGATATGATGCACCTAAGGGCTTTGAACTGCCATATCAACTGGAATATTTCAAGAGCATTCTGCACAGGTATATGAAGCATAGGGGGATGAGGATATCATTCATCCACGGAGTTGGTGACGGTATCCTCAGGGATGCCATAAGGAAGGAGATAGATGAAGTCTATGCCCTGACCTGCTCCTGGACTCCCGGCCCTGCCGGTGTAACTATAGTAACCATAAGATGAAAGCATACACATACATAGACAAGGGCCGCTTCGCCCTTCTGGACAAGCCTGAGCCGAAGATACTGGAGCCGAAAGATGCAATTGTGAAGGTCACTCTGGCCAGTATATGCACCAGTGACCTGCATATCAAGCACGGCAACGTGCCCCGTGCCGTCCCGGGAATAACTGTCGGCCACGAAATGGTCGGCATAGTCACCGAAGTTGGAGAACAGGTGAGCTCGGTTAAGCCCGGGGACAGGGTGACTGCCAATGTGGAGACCTACTGCGGGGAATGCTGGTTCTGCCGGCACGGCTATGTCAACAACTGCCAGTCTCCTGACGGCGGATGGGCAATCGGCTGCCGCATCGACGGCGGTCAGGCAGAATTCGTCCGTGTCCCGTATGCTGACCAGGGACTGAACAGGATTCCGGACAGTGTCACTGATGAACAAGCCCTGTTTGTCGGTGATATACTTGCGACCGGCTTCTGGGCTGCAAAAATATCCGAAATCAAGGAGGAGGATACGGTGCTAATTATCGGTGCCGGGCCGACCGGTATCTGCACCTTGCTGTGCGTGATGCTGAAACACCCAAAGCACATCATCGTGTGCGAGAAATCCCATGAACGCAGAGAATTCATAAAGCAGCATTACCCGGATGTGATAGTAACCACTCCTCAGGAGTGCACGGCGTGCACCGGTGCATATGGTGCACCTCTTGGTGGTGCGGATGTAGTCATCGAGGTGGCAGGATCGGATGACAGCTTTCAGCTCGCCTGGCAGTCCGCCCGACCGAACGCTGTAGTCACCATCGTTGCCTTATATGACCATCCTCAGGTTCTTCCTCTTCCCGATATGTACGGAAAGAACCTTACCTTCAAGACTGGCGGTGTGGATGGCTGCGACTGTGCGGAGATTCTGGAACTGATTGAGCTAGGGCTGATTGATACTACACCGCTAATCACTCATAGGTACAAACTGGAAGATATTGATGAGGCGTACAGCGTGTTTGAGAATAGAGAACATGGCGTCATCAAGATAGCCATTGAATGCTCAAAGTAAATGAGCCATAGAGAAATAATCCTCTATGGCCCCTTGACCGACGATAGGGAAGAACTTGCAAAGAGGGAGGATGCAAAATGTGGATGGCTATATGGTTAGGTACTTGCCATGCGAGAAGTCCTGGTGCTCGTTAGAGAAGACATAGCCCAATTGGTTGGACAGGCATTGGGTGTTGCCTATCCTGACATCGATGTTGGTGTGCGAATGACCGTATATCCAATAGTCAATGCCGCTGTCGGCTATATAGTCCTCCAGTTCTACGGTGAACGCCCCGTTTGCCTTGCTGCCCTGAAATTTGGGGTGGAGCATACGGAACGATGGCACATGATGGGTGACGACAATCTTATGAGCTGCTTGTGAATGTGCCACGGCATCCTTGATGAAAGTGAGGCATCGCTCATGCTCGGCATTGAATTGGGCATGGGTCATCAGTTCACCTTTATATAATA
>JBJEBN010000008.1:0-4432 GCA_051870095.1 Candidatus Cryptobacteroides sp.
GCCTGCACAGCGTATTCGTCATAGATGAGACCAAGAACACCCACGGCGTGACAATCCGCAGGAAAGGATAGACTCACCTGCCTTGGCAGGTATTTGCAGATGCGGCATTGTGGCGCTCGATCAACGGCAAGAGTTCCGCCTCGAAAATCTCCTTGCTGACAATGCGGTAATGAGGATTATACGCCTCTACATATTTTTTGCTGTGGTGCATGACATATTTCCCCTGCCCTAAAAGGCTGTTGATTTCCAGACTGTCCCGTGTATAGTTGTCCAGGTGCAGATCCATTTCTGATATGACGGTGCTTATCAGGTGCCATTCCTTCTCCCATTCGTCAACCGGTGTGGGACGGATGCCGTTGACGCTCCGTACAAAGGCATTGAAGAATATATTGTATGGGATTACGCCATCCTTGACAAGCGACAGGTTTACACGATAGAAATTACCTGCATAGCCGGTCCTTTCGTATAGCGGTCCTTCAAACTTCTCCGCCTGAGCAAGTTCCTCACTCAGATAGGCATTCGCGGAGGCGGTGTCGCTGATGATATGCCCGGGACCGAAGCGGTCCTGAAAAAAGTTCTTGTACAAATCCCTCAACGTGGATTGGGGATATACACGCATCTGCTCCGCGACAGCCCTGCGTATTTCCGCTTCCTGCCCGTACACATTATATCCGCCAAACCAGCAAAGGCATACGACTAAAAATATATGCTGAAATTTCATTCCAATCATTTAAATTATGACACGAAAAACCTGGCAAAAACCACACTCGTAAATCAAAGTCAATGACAAGCAGAGTATCTTTCTAAATCATAAACGATTTATTTCTGCGTCACCTTCATGCTTGATCCCAGGTCCTGATACATTCCACCTACATATAAGGTGCGTCTTTTTCCTGTCGTGTTCTTTGATGCGACAAGGGTCATTTCATAACTTTCACCATTGTATGAGGACGTTGCTATGCTGGCTGTCAGCCAGTCATTTGTCACCGTAAATGTTTCGGCAGCCTCGTCATATTCAGGAGAATGGACACCTTCTCCGTCATAATTCAGGATATCCAGTGTTTCTGGAAATATGATTGTTTCCACCGTTATTGTCTCGCCATCCGAAGACATTGTAATGCTCATCGGTGTGAAGAATTTACCACATCCGCACAGGCAGATGATTGCAGCTGAAATCGCCAATGTCCGTTTCATATCAATCAAATTTTTAGCATAACAGATGCAATGAAAGCATTGTCCGTTGCAATATCAATGCGTAGATTTCAGATATTGCAAATCACCGTACCAATACGAAGCCGTGGTGCCGCCGTCGATGAGTATATCCGTCCATGTGATGAAACGGCCTCGGCTGGACATCAGGAATAAGGCAGCTGCAGTTCCGACAGCGCAGAAAAGAGATATCGTCATCATTGACAAGGTGAACATCGGGCTGGTCAGCCCCTGTTGCTTCTACGGCTGTTGAACTGTGTCAGAATTGTTGCCGAATGTCCTTGAAAGGGAATTTGTCTGTTTGAACATCCGACGATGTGAGAATATGAAGACTTTACTTTTTTTTCATGTCAATTGGCCTTGGTTTATGGATTGCCCTGTGCCGGAAAAGTTTGCATTATCAGGATTTTTATTACATTTGCAAGGGTTGAGACCCTATTGGGTCTTCGAAATATGGTTATTAAAGATATCAGATATGAAACGTAACTTACACTTTTATGTGTTGCCATTCATTGCAATGGTCGCTGTTTTGTTCTTCGTCTCCTGTTCCAAGGAGAAGGATTCAGATGACAAGGTTGAGCCGAAAAAGGCCGCTTACATCACTAACAAGGCCAAATTGGCCATGATCAATTCCGTCAGGAATCTGGACGGTCAGGGTCGACTGTACATGGTTGACTATACCGTGGACTACAAATTGGATGAAATCATTGCAGCGAATTGCAAAGGTCTGAATGGACTTTTTACAACTATGCCGAAACTCCTTTTTGACAAGATGCCGACATCTTCTTCAAATGTGAAGTTCGGGGCTGGATGCAGTGCTTTCGCTGCTACGGAGGACAACGGGATAGATTTTTTTATGGGCCGGAATTATGACTTCAGCCACGCAGATGAAAAAGGATACAATCAGATAGCCGCCATTCTTGTCCGTACCGCTCCTGAAAATGGAAAGAAATCCATTTCCATGGTGGACGGCTACAATCTCGGTTACGGTAAAGGTTTTTATGAAGATCCGAATGTTGACATGTCCATGCTCATGGGACTGCCATATGCCCTTTTGGATGGAATCAACGAGGATGGCTTTGCAATCGGAGTGCTTGCTTTGAGGGAAGCACCTACCATTCAGCAGGATCCTGACAAGAATACAATAGGTACCACAGTGGCAATGAGGCTGTTGCTTGACAGGGCATCTTCTGTAAGGGAGGCCATTGAGTTGCTGAAGGAATACAACCTGGATACGAGCATTGACGGCATTGTCCATGAAGAGTATGCCAATGACCCGATAGGGAGCAAGAGTGTCACTTATCATTACTATATGGCAGATGCAACCGGAGATTTTGCTATCATTGAATACACTTACTTTGGAGCAGAGGCTATTTTGAATCCCGTAAATATGGAAATTTTCCGTGGCGGGAATGATTACAGATATCTTACCAATTTCTATAAGTCAAACAATATGTTCACTCGTCCTGAAGGAGGACAGAATTCGACGCACGGATTGGACCGCTACAAAACGTTGAGCAATACTTTACAACAGAATCAATATAAATTGAGCAGGGATGAAGCCATGAAACTGCTCGAATATGTCTCTCAGCCTGCGACAGAGGATTTCACTTCGCAGACACAGTGGTCTTCCCTGTACAACTGCAGCCAGAGAACACTCGACCTTGCCATTCTCAGGGAATACGGCAACGAGTACCATTTCTCATTTGAATAGTAGAACAGCTCAAAGGAAGGTTCGGAGCATTTGCAAGCAAACAAACAGGCTCGGCATTTTGCCGGGCCTGTCCTATGTTGATCAATGCGTAGATTTCAGATATTGCAAATCACCGTACCAATACGAAGCCGTGGTGCCGCCGTCGATGAGTATATCCGTCCCTGTGATGAAACGGCCCCGGCTGGACATCAGGAATTCGGCGAGGTCGCCCACTTCATCCGGAGTACCGGCGCGCTTTGCGGGAGCGCCTGCAATCATCTTCAGATAGCCTTCCGCCCGGGGACCGTGAAGTTCATCGTTGGCAAGCGGAGTGATGATGATGCCCGGGCTGATGGAGTTGATGGTCGCTCCCCTCTTGCCCCATTTGCAGGCTTCCCCGGCCACGCGCAGCACATTGCAACGTTTGGAATATTGGTAGGCCTTGAGGGTGTCCGTGATGGATGTTATGAACGGAAGTTCAAGCAGTTCGTCAACCGGAGCGGTGGCCAGCGCCTCGTTCTCTTCCAGGCTGAGTGCAGGAAGTCTGTGGCCGCTTTGCGAGGATATGATAACGCAGGAACCGCCTTCGGCGACAACCTTTCCGAACTCTTCGATCAGTACGGAGGTGCCGTAGAGGTCCACCTGCAGAATTTTTTCCACGGGTGCCTGGGAAGGCGAAACGCCGGCGGCATTGATGACATGCCTGATAGGTCCGAGAGCAGTAGCGTACTTCACCAGTTCCAGGATGCTTTCCTTGTTTCCGAGGTCCGTCAGGATGGTGCGGGTCTCGAAGCCCGCATCTTCCATGATCCTGGCAGCACGCTGTGCGTTTTCGATGCAGTAATCAGAAAGGACCGTGATCTTGCCTGCCCCTACCCTGCGGGCGATGGCGAGGCCGATGGAGCCTGCGCCTACGAGCACTGATACTTCTTTCATTTCCTTATACCGTCAAGCCATTTTTCAACCTGAGCCCTTCCTGACCGTACTTCGTGGCCGTAGATGCTGAACGCACCTTTGACAGTGGCACCTGGGAATGCTGCTTTCACATCCTTGACACAGTCAGCAAAGCCGCTGCCCTCATGGGTAGTGAACGGAATGACAATCTTGCCGTCCAGGTTGATATCCTTGAACAGAGTAAACATCACCTGTGGATAGGTACCCCACCATACGGGACCGCCAATGAAGACAGTGTCATATTCCGACAAATCCGGGACCTCTCCCTCGTAGGGTGGCAGTTCCCCATTCCGGGCTTCCTCCCTTGCGAGTTTGGTGAGAGGCTCATATGCCATCCCGTCATATTTGTGCGTGACGATTTCAAACTGGTCGGCACCTGTGATTTCACTGATGTAGTCGGCAACGATTTTCGTGTTGCCCACCTCGATGTTTCCCACGCCGTAGTTGTCTCCCGCGTGAGAGAAGAAAATGACGATTGCGTTCATTAATACGAAAACAGGAATCATTTAAAATTGAGATTTATCCTCAATTCCGCAGACTTCCAAAAGTTTCTGCGTGAAAGTGTGATTTCTGAGC
>JBJEBN010000009.1:0-4428 GCA_051870095.1 Candidatus Cryptobacteroides sp.
TCAATCGGACTCCAAATTGCGCTTCACGCAACACGAAGTCCTGTAACATTAGAGTATCAGTGTCAAGATTCTCGTTATTCTCAATTTTTGAAATTCTTGATTTCCTAACCTTGAGTTGTTTACCTAGTTCTTCCTGCGTGAGACCTCTCATTCTCCGATATTTACGGATGATACTTCCTGTAGCCTCCGTACTCCTTCCGTCTATGATTATTATTGCTGACATATCTCCTTTTTTGCAAATATATATAAAAGTTTCCTAATTGGGAAACTTTTAAAATTATTCTTTCCATAAATCAAGGGACCCCGTTGGATGGAGTCCCTTAATTCGTGTCAGTTATTGAAGTCCTCCGGCAGGTCGTCTTCGTCCTCTTCGTTCTCCGGAGCGCCCGCGGCTTCGGACAGACGGGCGTTGATGCGGTCCACGAGGGTCTGAATCCAGTTCATCTGGGCGGAGTCGTCCTGGACCTCCTTGTCCCCGACCTGTACGATTCTGATTGGAGGCATCGGCTCGTCGCTCCAGTGGAGCTTCTGGCTGCCGGCTGTGACTGAGGCGTTGGTGAAGCCCGTCTTGGAGGTGTATACCTCGATGGATACGTCGTCCAGGTTGCCGAGACCCTGCTCGGTGACGAGGCTCCTCGCGATGGACTTGAAAGCCCCGGATTCGCGTGATACGGCGATGTCGTACTCCTCACCGGAAGCGGTGTCCTCGAGGATGATGTGCCAGTTGCGGAACTTCTTGTTCTCGAACTCGTGTTCCTTGAGTTCGATGCCCTTGAGGGAGCCTGAGATGGCCCTGTAGGTTGTGGTCTCGCCGTTTCTCTTGCTGATGATGGCGCCTTTGGAGATACGCAGGAAGATTCTCTTGGAGTTGCCTGCTTCGTTCATTGGATGTAACATAGAACAAATGAATTTAAAAGTGAATATTCTGTGACCTCCCGTCAAAAGGGAGTCCTTCCTTTCCTCCGGAAGGTGACGCATTGTTCAGGCGGGGACACAAGACAACAAAGGCAAGACAAAACGCACCCGGAAGTGGGCTGCGAATTTGCCTTGCCCTTTGTCTTTCCGCCTTACTTCGCGGATACCTACGGAGGGAAGGAGGATGACTTTGCCTTAATCTTTTCCTTCAAATCATTGCACATTAATCCCTTTCTTGTAACTTTGTACCATTAGTAGAAAGTATTACCCTATGCAAGGAATTGAAAGTGTCTTTGCCCCTTCCGCTTCCGCAGAGGAAAGGGCTGCTTATATCAATGACGGAGTTCTGGAAATCCCGGAGGGCGTAACCGCCCTTGGAGAGGACTCATTCTCATATTGCAGTGATTTCTCATCAGTTATCTTCCCGTCGACTCTCCTGTCCGTAGGAGCCAGGGCCTTCGCCGGCTGTCCTGCTCTGGTGGATGTCGATTTCAACGAAGGACTGCGGGAGATCGGTGAAGACGCGTTCGCCTGTTGTACGTCCCTGGAGGAAATTGAACTCCCTTCCAGCGTCACGATGATTGGCAGGTCCGCATTCCAGTGCTGCAAGAGCCTTCTCTATGCCAGGCTTGAATGCGCCGCGAAGCATATACGCCCGTTCACTTTCAGCCATTGCACCGCCCTGAAGGAGGTCGTGCTTCCCGAGGAACTTGAGTTCATCGGCTGCGCTGCCTTCTGCGGCTGCTCTGCCCTGAAAGATGCGGGCATCCCGGAAACCCTGAGGAAGTTCGACTGGGTGGAGAAAGAGGAGGACGGCAATACCCTTAGCGGAGTCTTTGAGGGCTGTGCTTCCCTTAAGGAAATCTATATTCCGGACGGTGTTGAGATAATCAACGATGACATCTTCAAGGGCTGCTCTGCCCTGCGTGAGGTGTCCGTGCCGGGTTCGGTCAAGACTATCGGCCAGATGGCTTTCTTCGGCTGTTCGAGCCTTCGTAACGTCGAGCTGCACGAGGGTCTGGAATCAATCCTCGGAGGAGCTTTCGCGGACTGCCCGTCCCTATGCTCCATAGATATTCCCGAGAGCGTAAAGGAAGTGGATCAGGGAGCCTTCTTCGACTCCGGAATCCCAGGCAGTCCGAAATCCGAAGACTATTAGGGGACTGGTTTCTGAACTTATTGAATTTATTAATAATAGCAATGACACATAGTTAATCTAAATCCCTCGTCTAAAGCCTATGTGATGATGGGTGACATAATTATCAAGATTGATAATTTGCTCTTTCCTGAGCGATTGAACTATAAAAGGAGAATGAGTCGTGGAAACGAACTGTATGTTTGGGAAGCAAGATGTAAGCCAAGACACAATCTTCTTTTGCCATTGAGGATGAAGATGGAGGTCAAGTTCATCAATCAAAACCAGACCGTCTGTTTCAAGTAATGCATTTGCTCCGAGTGCAGGATTGAGTTTTATGCAACGGTAGGCTATATCCGCTATCATGCCAATCATATTCCTGTATCCGTCGCTCATCAATCTATATGGAACACTGGTTTTGGTGCCATCCTCGTTTTCTCTTACACAGACGATATCGTCTTCTGCAAAGTCATAATACAGATTGTCCCAGTCTTCAAGACAGTTTAGTATGGCCTGCTTGAATGTTTGGAGCCTTTGTACCAATTCCTCGGAATTCTTTTGGTCGATGTTCTTTTCAAGAGTCTTATACCAGTTCCTGAATGACTTGCTTGAAGACTTCACAGAAAAGCAGTTGTCATATCCGTCCAGTCTTGAACCTTGCTTGACATATTCTATCTTATCATTCAAATTTGCCCAAACTCTTCCTGAGTCATAGTATGCAATTACTGGAAGAATTATACCGTCGCTAACGGTGGCCTCTTTTAGAGTTCTATCTGCAGCAGAAACGATTGTCTTAGCATATTTTTGCGTATTTGTATAACTATGTGACTCTATTGACCGCTTCCAGATCCCCCAACGGTCTCCTTCTGCCTCAATTTCACAAGGCAGTTGTGGCTCAAAGACAGACTTTTTTGTTTCATGTATCCGAATCTCACCTTTATGGATGGTTCTCTGATATTTAGAACCATTTCCCAAAGGGATAAGGAAGCAACCAGCAGCAATTGACAGGGCATCAAGAATGGATGTCTTACCGGAGCCGTTGTTTCCTATTATGACGGTAAAATTATCCTGAAATTCAAAGGTATTATCAACAAATCCCATGAAATTCCTTATATGGATTTTCTTAAGAAGCATAGTAAAGGATTATTGTTTTCCGTTGCCATCAACTAACCTTGCAAGGAGTTCGGCAAAACTGCTTATGTCTCCCTGTACGCTTGCGCGCTCCAGTGCGGACATATATTCATCTCGGATTTCTTTCCTGATTATAGTCCATCTATAGCCACCGGAAGCCAGCATTACGTTCATCAGGAATCTTCCCATTCGGCCATTACCATCCATATATGGGTGGATGAATGTGAAAATAAAATGGCCCAGAACAGCCCTCACCCAGGCATCACCCTCGTTTTTAAGAAGATCAAATAATACAGGCATGGCATCCCTTACTGCCTCAGGATTCAAAGGCGTATGCATTGAATTACGAATATACACCTGATTTGTCCTATATCCGGCAATGTCAGATGCCTTGATGATGCCAGCCATAACGGAAGGCGCAAACATTTCCTGATACCAGATTCTGTGGTCTTTTTCTATAACAGAACCTGCATTTGCCCCGTTTAGTATAGATGTCAGGCTTTTCTTGACCTCTTGGAACGCTTGCCAATAACCGCGGGCCGCAAGGGCGGTTTTGTCCTCCTTGTCAGATGGGTTGTTTTCAGGATTCCATTTGCCGCTTCTAACCTTATCAATCAGTTCCTCGGTGACCCGGTATCCTTCAATCGACAACGAGTGGTATGCGTCAAGTTTATATCTGTCTTCCACGTCTTTCATATAGGCCGCTGTATCAATGATATTGCTTTCTTCGGGTTTTGTCGCAAAGACTGTGTCACGCATACTTTGCCACATCAGTCGCAGTCGGGTTGCATACGGAGAAAGCTCCCTTGTGAATTGATATCTGTCATCAAACGGGTCCTCTTCACGTATGGTATAGCCGAAACGTGTCATTGTAGATTTAATTTCATCGGCAATAGTAGCCATCTGAACATTTCTGAATGCTCCTATCAATCTTCCAGCACGGGATGAACGGCCCTTGTCCAACAGATATGGCAGGATATCTGATGAGTCTTTTATTGATGATAATGCTGTTCTCATGGTTATGCCACTTCTCTGAAACAGAATAGGGGAAGCCATGACCAGGGCTTCAGGGAGGCTATATACATTCAATCCATATCGGTTCTCCTTGATGACATTGGAAGCGCAATCGGCTTTAAGGAAGTATATGCTGCACCCGAATATAAGATTGACACTGGAATTGCTACACTTTGGTGAACGGACTATCAATTGCGGGAGAACAGTCCAGTTTCCCGTTTGTATATCTAATG
>JBJEBN010000010.1:0-4407 GCA_051870095.1 Candidatus Cryptobacteroides sp.
GTTTCTTTATCAGGGGCTTGCTATTTTTAAGCAATCCGCTTTGCGGAATTAAGGTACACTGTATTTCCGACATACGATTAACTTTGCGACGAGAATCAGAAATAGAATCCGATAAATCCATAGAATATGAAACCGAAATCAGTTTTCTTGATTGCAAGCTTGTTGTTGACGGGAGCGAGTCTCCTGGCGCAGTCCGGTCCTGTTCCCGGGAAAGACGGCAACAAATATGTGCCTTACGAGGAGCGTACAGGCAATGAATCAGTAGTATATTTCACACGCGACCTCAGTGCAGAAGGCCTGCTCAAGGTCTATGAGCAGGTTAGCGCGGACATCAAGGGAAATGTCGGCGTGAAGTTGCACACAGGGGAGCGGAACGGCCCCAACATCATACCCCGCGAATGGGTGAAGGCTCTGTTTGAGAAGGACCTTTCCGATGCCACCATCGTGGAGACCAACACTTATTATAAAGGTGACCGCTACACTACCGAGCAGCACCGCAAGACATTGGAAGTGAACGGATGGACCTTCTGCCCGGTGGACATCATGGATGAGGAAGACACCCTGGCACTGCCTGTCGATGGCGGAAAATGGTTCAGGAAGATGTCGGTGGGAAGCCATCTGACAGACTACAATTCCCTCGTGGTGCTCACACATTTCAAGGGCCATACCCAGGGCGGTTTCGGCGGCAGCAACAAGAACATCGGCATCGGCTGTGCTGACGGACGCATCGGGAAGGCCTGGATTCACACCACGCCGGGTCAGGACAACCAATGGGACATCAGCGAAGAGGAATTCATGGAGCGGATGACCGAGTCCACGAAGGCCGTCATCGATTATTTCGGCAGACAAGTCACTTATGTAAATGTAATGCGCAACATGTCTGTATCGTGCGATTGCGAGGGCGTTGCGGCGGCACCTGTAGTGACTCCGAATGTCGGCATCCTGTCCTCAACAGACATCCTTGCGATTGACCAGGCTTGCGTGGATATGGTGTATGCGATGACCGAAGCCGAGCATCACGATCTGGTGGAGCGCATCGAAAGCCGTCACGGACTGCGTCAGTTGTCCTATATGAAGGAGTTGGGAATGGGCAATGACCGTTATATCCTGATAGACCTTGACAACGGAGGCAAACGCATCACCGTTGCTGAGGCCGTCCAGGGACTGAAACCGTTTGTACAGGAATAACCAACTGAATATCAATCTAATGAAGAATATCTTGATTTTATCGTCCAGCCCTCGTCGCGGAGGCAATTCGGATATGCTTTGCGATGAATTCATGCGCGGAGCGGCAGAGGCTGGAAACCGGGTTGAAAAGGTTTTCCTGCGCGACAAGGACATAAATCCCTGCCTGGGATGCAGCGTATGCAGCCTGTACAAGAAACCTTGCCCGCAGAAAGACGATGCGGCAGAAGTGATTGGAAAGATGCTCGCGGCAGACGTCATCGTGATGGCGACCCCGGTGTATTTCTATGCCATGAGCGCCCAGATGAAAATGCTGATAGACCGTTGCTGCGGACCATATACCGAAATGACTGATAAAGAGTTCTATTTCATCGCGACGGCAGCCGAGGATGACGATGCCATAATGGACCGCATCGTTGCCAATTTCATGGGATTCCTCGACTGTCTTGAGAATCCTGTGCTCAAGGGCACTCTGTTCTGCGGCGGCGTATGGCATGCCGGGGAAATCAAGGGTAGCCCGAAACTGCTGGAAGCATACGAAATGGGCAGGCGGGCATAATGAAAACCGGAATGCGAAAGTGCTTGATAATGATGACTCTGGCTCTGGCTGCCGTTCTCGGAAAAGGCGATGTAAGCATGTCTTTTGAGTTAAAAAATGAGTGATCTGACTGATTTCGCCTTCACCCGCAGATTCCTCACTCCGTTCGGAATGACAGGGAAACCTGTCCTGATGAGTTCAAGGAAGGAATCGGTAAAGAGATTGTGAGGATTTTGTATATTTACGGGCGGAGGGTATCGGGTGGCCTGAGCGGCTGGCGGTGTCCTGTCGATTGCCATCATTGTCGGATGTCATGAAGAAGGAAAAGGTTGTCATTACTTGTGAGGATGGGTACAGGATGAAGGTACTCATATACCGTCCTGATGTGGCGGGGGATTCCCCTGTCACCGGGGTGCTTTGGATTCACGGTGGCGGATATGTCACGGGGATGGCGGCCATGGCAGGCATGATGGGGATGGGACCGAGGCTGGTGAATGAATGCGGATGCGTCGTCATAAGTCCGGAATACCGGACAGGGAAGAGGGGGCGCTATCCCAATGCCTTGAATGACTGTTATTCAGCCCTGAAATATATGGTGGCCCATTCTGACGGCTTGGGCATCCGCCGCGACCAGATTTTCGTGGGAGGCGAAAGCGCCGGGGGAGGGCTTTGCGCAGCGCTGTGCATGCTCGCCAGGGACCGGGGGGAAGTCAGCATCGCATTCCAGATGCCGCTTTATCCTATGATTGACGACAGGGATACCGATTCATCGCGCGACAACCATAACAAGGTATGGAACACCCCTTTGAACCATTTTGGGTGGAAGACATATCTCGGGGCCATGTACGGGACCGACGATGTGCCCGCCTATGCCGCAGCCGCCCGCCAGACCGACTTCAGGAACCTTCCCCCTGCATATACATTCGTCTGCACGGGAGAGCCATTCTATTGTGAGACAGTCACTTTCGTGGAGAGGCTGCGCGATGCCGGAGTGGAAGCAGGTATCGACATATATGAAGGGCTTTACCACGCATTCGACATGTTGCAGCCTCGCAAGGATGTCTCGAGGATTGCAATAAAGAAATTCCTCGCCGCATTTGAAAGGGCGAGGAAAACTTTTTTTGCTCCTGATAATGAATAGTCAGAAGTCTCCTGAAATCCGGTGTGGGATGGTTTATCTTGCGCTGAGCATATCATATTCCTCATCGCTGACCGGCTCCAGCCACTCACTGGAAGTATTCTCTCCTTCCACCTCGATTGCAAGATGGGCAAACCAGCTGTCGGCTGCGGCTCCGTGCCAATGTTTCACCCCTGCCGGTATATGGATGACCGTTCCCGGAAGAATCTCCTGTGCAGGCTTTCCCTCTTCCTGATACCAGCCTCGTCCTGCCACACCTATGAGCATCTGTCCACCGCCCTTTGTGGCTTTGTGGATGTGCCAGTTGTTGCGGCAGCCGGGTTCAAAGGTGACATTTGCCACCGGTACCTGCTCGCTGGATATGCGGGCCAGATAGCTGTTGCCCTTGAAATACTTGGCATAGGCCGTGTTAGGCTCGCCGACAGGGAAAATCATCTCCTGCTGGAAGCGAGCCTTGGCATCATCTCCCGACGCTTCCTCCGCCCAGATTTCCTTTGCCTGACGGAATGCTGCCCAGGCTTTTGGCCATCCGGCATAGAAGGCTATGTGTGTTATGATTTCGGAGATTTCCGTGCGGGTGATTCCGTTTTTCTTCGCTTCCAGAAGATGGTGGGTGAGCGAGGTGTCGGTAATTCCCTGGCTGATGAGGCAGGTTATGGTGACGAGGCTGCGGTCTCGCAGGCTGAGGAGGTCGTTGCGGCTCCATACCTCGCCGAAAAGGATGTCGTCGTTCAGGTGGGCGAACTCAGGGGCAAACTCGCCGAGCTGTGCGCGGCCTGCCGTCTGGACAATTTTCTGCTGTGCCATGATATTGACTGTCAATGTTGTAAATAATGTGAATAAAAGAATCTTTTTCATATCTGTATATTTTCTCAAGAAAGCCGTTGATTCAGTTTGCAGGACTCATCGGGCTCCGGCGTATGTCTGATGAGCAAATATAATTTTTATGCAAAATTATCCGTACCTGGCTTTCCGGACTTACCGTTTTTATGGCATATCATACCAATTTTGCTGATTCTTCCGAACCATTTGCGGTGGCGGATGATATTGAATATGCAGATAAGGATGAAGAGGAATCCTGTCTTTCCGTGGACTCCGCCCAGGGTTGAGTGTCCGTGAATCAGCCATTGTGGTATTGCGGCAACTCCGGAAATTGCCGTGATGGCAATCAGTACGGAGAGGTTTCCGGCAGGATGACCGGCAGTCTCTCGTGTTTCAGCACTCATTTCCGCAGCCAGCGTGGGATGACTCCGGGAGAATACCGGGAAATGAATGGCTGGCAACGGTAGCCGTCATTGGATTCCATCTTCCTGCCAGGTCAAAGCTTGTCGCTCACTTCCGTCTTCCTGGCATGTCTGAGGTTTATTCCTGTCTTGCCGAATCTCCAGGTCAGGCCGATGCGAAAATGTCGGGGGCGGATTGGGAGGGGAATGTACCTGTCAGTATGAAGCATAATCTGTTATTCAAATAAAAAGTTTAACTTTGTTTCAAATAAACCTTAATTCCGCAAAGCGGATTGCGTAAAAAATAGCAAGCCCCTGATAAA
>JBJEBN010000011.1:0-22447 GCA_051870095.1 Candidatus Cryptobacteroides sp.
CGCATTTGGCTGAAATTGACGCCGTCGGTTGAGCATTCGATGCAGTAGTCATCAGAGCGGCGGGAGAAACGGTACCACATAACCTTTACATCGGCAGGAATAGCCGTGGTGGCCCAGTCTGAATACCCGTTGTTGGTTGCTACGCTGCCCAGATGCTGGAACTCCTCATTTTCAAATTCAACTGATGCTTTCAACCAGTTGTTGCTGTCCAGATACATTACAATGCCACACTGGTCAAACCGCTGGTGGCTTTGGGTGAAATCCGTCTTTACTGTGAAACTGAAGTATTGTTCTGCGGTCTGCATCTGGAACACCGGGGCATTGTCGTTGCGGAAATGATAATAGGTCCGCTGCCACAGGTCCGTATGTGGAGCCGTGGTGACGGTAATGACACCGTCATTTAGCTCAAAGGCCTGTGGCTCCCTGGTCCATTGGAGCCGGTTCAGGTCAATGCTTCCATCATTTGAGAGCGCTTCGGTTACGCTGTCAAAGAAATTATCGTTAACAGGAGCATTCCTGTGATTTCCACACGCGGCAATGACAAGACAAATGCTCAGGATGAGAAGACGATTAGGTTTATTCATGGTATGGTCATTAATATTGCGTCTTCATCATTACTACAAGGCATTCCATCACGATAACAATGCTCTTTATCATATGCGATACTTTTATCTCCAGAAATATATAGGAGTTTCTTACTCAACTTATCCACCATAGTTATTATTTTATGCCCAATACGGAATATACTTCTTAAACTTACGGGAATTGCTTCCTGTTTCCTCCTCTTTGATCAGTCCCTCTTTGATTGCCTCCTTGATTATCCTTGAAACCATTGAGGCATTCTGCTCCTCAATATTGAATCTGATACGTAGAGACTGGTTTGTCATGGATTCATTGCTCACGTACTTCACACACGCATGCTGGTAACAAGCCTGCAGTCTTTCAAGGCGATTGGTATCCGCCCAAGACTTTCTTGCATACATTATAACCACAGTCCGGTTTTCCTGTACCCTTATAGAGAGCGCCGGTAACAGGAATAATTCATTTGACATCACAGCTTTATCCATTCCGCTTCCTTTTTCCTCACAGAAGCCCAAACGCCTCAAATTATCTGAAAGTAAGTCATTTCTTGACTGATATTCATCAATAAAGCGATCAACTTCTATCAACGGAATGCCTGAATTGGTAAATTCAACCCTATCCTCAAAAATCTCGACAGTCGGGAATCCCTGTATGTCAAAATCTTGATGAATTACCATATTCTCCGCAATCTCTCTTATTGACTTCTCCGGATAAGCACTTTCATTCTCTCTCAATGCGGCCCCTATTAACTCCTTGGTCGGTAACTGGCTTCCAATCCAATGAATAGCACGCTCTATGGAAATCGCATATCCTTGCATAAAGAATTCATCCTTGAGCGTATCAAGTTTGCTCTTACCCTTATATGTAACAACCCTTATTGCCTTTCTACTTAAACCATCAAAATCAGACAGGTTCTTAGCAAACAACATTGCGCCAAGGTTCGTGATATGCCAATTCGCACCAGATGGTATAATATACTTCTCACTTGCAAACTTATCCAAGACAGCTTTTCTTGTTGCTGGATAAGGTAACTTTAATAAATCAAAATATCTCTCTGTTGAGAGTAAGAACAACACCTCGGCTGAAGTTACATTTGACTTGGCAATACCAGCCTCAAAAGAAACCTTTGGGACATTTCGCCAGATCTTGGCTTCCTTTTCCGGATATAGACTAAGTTTCTTTGTGCATGTATTCACACGTACATATGCGTCGTTCAAGAAAGTCACAGGTCTGTTAACAGCTGCAGGTATCCTAAATATAGATATATGTTTTCCTGGCGCATAGTCAAATTCTGCAGCTTCTATATCTATTCTCGGATTCAACCGATTAAGGAGCCACATTTCCAAATCTTCATTACCATGTCTCTCTGACTTTACATTGAATTTTGTTCCGATGACTTCGTGAGTCTTATCATCTACCCCGTAAACCAAATATCCATAAGGCTCATCCTGGAGACATGCACTATTGGCAATAGCTGACAATCTCTCACCTATGACATCTGGTTTAGAATTATTTACCTTAAACTCAACCCACTCCTTTTCATTTGGCAATGCTACCAAATAATCCACCAAATCTCTCAATTCGTTTTCTTTCATAACTCAGTCAAATATCAGTCAAATAAACATCTCATTAATAATCAGCGGCTTATCAACATATGTAAGTTAAAGCATCACTTCATAGTCAAATAAGCTGATGACAAATATAACACATTTATGTTATCAGTCAAATAATAGTCAAATAAAATATAGGCTGACAATCAAGAACTTACAATACACAACAACCTCACCAGTCAAATAACAGTCAAATAAAAACGATCTCTATATCTAGCATCAGGGGCTACTTGACACACTTAAAAGGCTACTAAAGCCTCATAAGGTCAAATATCAGTCAAATAAAACTTTATTGATTATCAGGCACTTAACTTTTCAGAACCCTCTCTCAGTCAAATGTCAGTCAAATAAAAACCGGCATCAGCGTTTGCTCTCCAAAATCTTCACCAGATCACGTTTCATATCGATGTCGATGTCACGGTAGCGATTGAAGGCGCGGCTGCCTTCGGCGTGGTCTGTAAGGGCTGAGACAAGATTCGGGTCCTTGACCAGCTTGTAGATGTTGCCGATGAAGGTACGGCGGGCCATATGGCTGCTAGCCATTTCATTGATCGGCACTTTTGATTCTGTACGGGTAACGGAGTCCAGTTTTGTCACAAGATAGGTTATACCTGCCTTCTCTAAAATGGTCTTGATGTTTTCGTTGTAGTTCTGGCTGCTTATGAACGGCAGCAACTGGTCGCCTGGAACATCCTTGTACTTTCATGTAGCCACATTCCTTGCAGAGGTCGGCCTCGGCTTCATTTGAGTGATTGTACAACTTCGTTGTATACTTGAAGTAATAAAGGAAGAAAAGCTCAGTACATCGTTCAGTTTCAAAGAATTCAATGTGGCAATCAATACCTTTCTTTGGCTTTGAGATATGCTTGCCTCAGATTCCTCTGTTAGTCGTTAAGAATGAACGGTGAACCCAGAGAAGGCTTTGCCCCGAGTCTGCCTATCTTGTAGGCGTTGTGCAGGGACTGGTTCTTGTGCAGGCCATATTTGTCAGCTCTCCTGCAAGATGAAGTGGCAGTATCTATATCCTTCTCTACAAAGTAGATAAGGTCTCTATTTTCGTTTATCATATCCTCGGCCAGCAGTGATGTAAGGTGCGAGGCGATGATCAACTGGGATTTGTCCGAATTGTACAGGAAAGCATTCAGGTAGAACAGGAAAAGGTCGTAATGCAAGTCGTTCTCCGGCTCGTCAAAGAGATGGATGTTGTTCCCGTATACAAGGTCATACAGGATTCGTGTCTTCTCCAGGAAAGCAATCGTGCCGCTGGACTGATTGATGGTTTTCAGGTCGAAGCTGTTCTGCCCGGCCTTGCTGGTGAAGAGGATGTCTTTCGTCTTCCCGGCGCTCTGGAGCATAATAGAGTCCTCGTAATGGAAATCTACTATATTGAAGTCCGCTTTCTTGATCATCTGCAGGAAGAACTGCTTCATCTTCGGATCTTCCTCCACCTTGTGCATCATATCTGCGAATGTCTCGTTTGGGTCGTGATATTCGTTGATTCCGTGCATGGAACCGGTAATCCATGCAAACAGTTCTGAAATAGTTTTCACGTCCTCATCAAATGCAACCTTGGCATATGTTGACAGCACAGTGTGGTTGTTCAACGTATTGCTAACAAAGATGTTCTCCGCCTTCTTCCTGATCTCGGCACTGGTCCCGAATGAGATGTTAGCAGCTGAAGATTCGGAGACGAATTCGCGGCTGTAGAAGAGAGCCTTGTATCCTTTGGGGTAGAAGATCAATGTCTCGCTGAGAATGTAATCCTCGTTATATAAAATCTCATAGTCGTATCTTACAGCATTGGCATAGAAAGAAAGTCCCATTCTGGTCGGCTCACCTTTGGCCAGTGCGAAAGGGTGATAGCATACAATCTTCTTGTCTCTGGTCGATTTCGGTGTGGTCAGGAGTCTGAAGACCGTCTGGAGGGCAAATAGCATGTTGGATTTTCCGGATGCGTTGGCACCGTAGAGGATTGCTATCTTATTGAGTCTGACCTTATCATCGACCATAACGGAAGCAAAGGAATCTGAATTATTCTTTGCTTCAAAGTTCAATGTCTGCCTGTCTTTGATAGAATAGAAGTTTTCTACCCAAAATTCTCTAATCATTACCTTATTTCGATTAAATTTAGCCTTATTCTGTAAGTTCTGTACAAAAATAGGAATAATTTTCGTGAATACAATGAAAATCGATGACAATATAAGTTTCCGGTGACTTCCTTATGAGAAGTGGCGGAGGGGCTGGAACCATGCTGGTCTTACGGAGCGACAGCGCAGGAAGGCGAGCCCCGCCGCTTGGAAATATGAAATTTGTTCGTATCTTTGCGAACAAATTGATTTGATATGACGGAGAATAAGGAGTATTCATTCAAGCAGGAGTTGCTTGCGAGGTTTGCAAGGGCGTTGGGGCATCCTGCACGGGTTGCTATTATGGAATTTCTGGCAAAGCAGCAGAACTGTTATTTCGGGGACATTCACGAGGAGTTGCCTATTGCCAAGGCTACTGTGTCCCAGCATCTTTCTGCATTGAAGGAAGCTGGGATGATTCAGGGGGAGATTGAGACTCCGAAGGTGAAGTATTGTATCAACAGGGAGAATTGGATGCTTGCACAACTTCTGTTCAAGGAATTCTTCGGGCAGTCCTTAAGCAAAGGGGAGGATTGCGGATGCAAGAAATAGATCTCTCCATTCGCTTCGCTCAGTCGAGATGACAGGGATTGTTCGCTTGGTCGAAATGACTGACTGCAATGTCATCTCTTTTCTTTTGGAAGTAATGTTCGTAATATTACAAATAAATAAAGAATATGGAAATCAAAGTAATGGGAAGCGGCTGCGCGAACTGCAAGGCCCTCCACGCAACAATGCTTGAGGCGGCAAAAAGCCTCGGACTCAATGAGGGTGATGTGATTTATGACAATGACATCCAGAAGGTGATAGAGATGAATATCCTCCGTCTTCCGGCTGTGGTGATAGACGGAAAAGTGGTCTCGCAGGGACAGAAGTTCTCATTGTCAGAGGCTCAGGAGCTGATTAAAAGCCAATTGCCTCGTCTGTAAACTATGGAGGACTGGATTCAAAGTCTTTTGGAGAGCACGACGGCTCCGATCCTCGTGGCTCTGCTTCTGGGGCTGCTGACAGCCATCTCACCCTGTCCTCTTGCTACGAACATCGCTGCCGTAAGCTATATCGGGAAGGATGTGGCCGACCGCAGGAGGGTGTTTGCCAAGGGATTGATGTACACACTCGGAAGAACTGTTTCATATACAGTGCTGGGGGTGGTGCTTATACTGGTTCTGCATCGTGGACTGAGTGTATTTCACTTGCAGAAATTTTTCTCAGGGACTGGTGAGAAGGTCATCGGACCGCTGCTCATTGTCTTCGGCGTGTTTATGCTGTTAGCGGACAAGATTTCTTTCGGAGGGGCAAAAGGTAGCGGAGAAAGGGAAGACAAACTTGCCCGTGGTGGCCTCTGGGGCTCTTTTATTCTTGGTGTCATTTTCGCCTTGGCCTTCTGCCCTACGAGTGCGGTCTTCTATTTCGGAATGCTGATTCCGATGTCTGCTGCATCATCTGCAGGTGTCCTGTATCCGGTAGCATTCGCTCTTGCGACGGCATTGCCAGTGCTGATTGTTGCCTGGCTGATTGCTTTCAGCATCGGCAAGGTCGGGAGTTTCTATGGTAAGATGAAGACGGTGCAGAAGTGGGTATCGTGGATTGCAGGTGGAATCTTCATAAGCGCAGGAGTTTATTATTGTATCACTTTATTATTCTAAAACAATATGTTACAAAGATTCGCCGATTGGCTTGTCTTCGGGGTGTTTGGACTCGACAAGGCTTCAAAGTGGGGTGATGCATTGAATTTTTTTATCTATGACAGCATCAAAATCCTGATTCTTTTGTTTGTTATCAGTGCGATTATGGGCATCATCAATGCTTATCTGCCTGTAAGCAAACTGAAGAACTATCTCCAGACTCACAAACTCTATGGCCTGCAGTATTTGCTGGCATCGTGTTTCGGGGCGGTGACTCCGTTCTGCTCCTGCTCTTCTATCCCTTTGTTTATAGGGTTTGTGAAGGGAGGCATCCCTCTCGGTGTGACATTTTCGTTCCTGATTACTTCGCCTCTTGTGAATGAAGTTGCCGTTGCAATGTTCCTCGGGGCTTTCGGATTGAAAATCACATTGATATATGTTGTTAGTGGCATCCTTCTCGGCACATTCGGAGGGATGATTCTCGGGAAGATGAAACTGGATTCGCTGCTCTCGGAATGGGTGAAGAACATCCAGAGACAGTCGGAGGCACAGGCAGAGGAATGGGAGGAAGACAGAATTCCTTTCCTGAAGCGTCTGCCAGGAATTCTTAAAGACTCTTGGGGCATTGTGAAGGGAGTGCTGGTGTATGTGTTTATTGGAATAGGCATAGGTGCTGCGATGCACGGCTTCGTTCCAGAGGGCTTCTTCGAGCAATATATGGGCAAGGACAATCTCTTTGCGGTGCCAATTGCCACCATTCTTGCCGTGCCGATGTATTCCAATGCCGCCGGTATAGTTCCGATAGTGGAGGTGTTCGTGGCGAAAGGCATTCCGATCGGGACGGCCATTGCCTTTATGATGGGAGTGGTGGGTCTATCCATCCCGGAGGCGACATTGCTCAAGAAGGTGATGACCTGGAAACTGGTCGGGATATTCTTTTTGGTCGTTACCGTGTGTATTATAGTGTCTGGTTATTTGTTCAATATAATTCTTTGATTATGAGACGTATTCTTTGTGTTCTATCAATCCTTGCCGTCATCGCATCCTGCGGCAACGGCAACACTAAGAAAGCCGCAGTAGATGCGGATGAAAACCTCAAGAAGAACAGGGTTGAAGTGATGGTGTTTTATGGGGCGCAGCGCTGTGCCACCTGCCGTGCCATTGAGGCTCAGTCCAGGGAATTGGTCGATGCTGCTTTTGCAAAAGAACTTTCAAGCGGTCTGCTCGTTTACCGTACTGTGGATATGACCACTCCCGAAGGGGAAGCCCTGGCGGACGGCTATGAATTGGCAAGTTCTTCTCTTCTGATAGTGCAGCATCTGGATGGGAAAGAGAGAGTGAACAATCTCACCCGATTTGCCTTCACTACAGCGCGTAACAAGCCTGATGAGTTCAAGGAGGTGCTCAAGAAGGAGGTTCGGAGCCTGCTTGATGTTACACCGGGGCAGGCCTGTTGTTCAATCAATAGCGAGGAGTAGTCAGACAAAAGTCTCCGCGACTTCCTGAAGGGAAGGCACGGAGTCTTTCTACTTTGTTATTTATTCTTTGTACCCTTGAACCATTTGCTGTGGCGGATGGTGTGGATGATGGCAATGAGGATGAAGAGGAATCCTATCTTGCCGTGGACTCCGCCGATTGGGGAGTGACCGTGAATCAGCCATTGTGGTATGGCGGCGAGTCCTGTCAGGACGGTGAGTGCAATAAGTATTGCGAGGGCTTTGGAGGCTCCGGAGGCCTTGCCTGTGAATTTCTTTGCCCATCCGGATATTTTTCCCCAGTTCTTCCTCAGGTGCCAGCAGACAAGTCCTGTCATTGCTAATACTGCGACGAGGTGGATGATTACCCAGAAATTGAATTTCAGGCCAAGGACGGACTCGCCGTGTGATGCTTCAAGTATTATTGAGGTCGCAAGTACTGCAGGGGTGATTGCGAGCAGTGAAATATTGCAGATTTTCAGTTTGTTCATATCGATTCGTTTTTTCGCAAAGGTAGGAAGCATTGGTATTGATTATATTCTGTATATTTGCTGATGTATTTTGAAAATTTGCAGGTATGGAGAATGCAGTGAAATATGTCATTGTCGAGCATCTGAACCGTCCTGGTGATGTGGTTGACTGCGATTCCGAGATGGCAGAGCGTCCGGCGGCACAGGTATATCATTTCCATTCGACTTTGGAGGTGGTCATAGTGAAGAAAGGATGGGTTGATGGTCTTGTCGGTGAGATTTCGGGCAGGATGGGTGAAGGGTCGCTATTCGTTCTCGGTGGCAATCTTCCGCACAAGATACTTGGGTGTTCGCCGGACTGCCGTGCGACCTTGCTGCATATTCCGTCAGAGTTGCTTGCCTGGGATAGCGGGCGTTTTCCGGAGCTCAGTCAGGGTGCTGAATTCATCCGCTCCTTACGACATCGCTGACCATTTCCCAGATTGCGTGGCAATGCGGTTTCGGCAGTTTTTCGCAATTCAGTACCCAGTTCCGCCGTCAGATGGGGATGAGCCCGGGAGAATACAAGAGAATACCTTTTGTTTCTTTTCGAATTATTTTCAAGTTATGTTTCAAATAATACTTTGTTATTTGATTTTTTAGTCTTAAATTAGCAAATTGTTTCAATAAATGTGTTTTTTGGAATATTATTGATGAAAAACAAAAAGAAATGAAATTCTGAAAGATATGACCAATAACGACCAAAACCATTATGATGTCATCGTCATAGGAGGTGGCATCACGGGTGCCGGAACTGCACGCGACTGCTCGGTCAGAGGATTGAAAACCTTGCTTGTCGAGCGCTTTGACTTCACTGCAGGTGCAACCGGAAGGAACCATGGACTTCTGCACAGCGGAGCGCGTTATGCCGTGACTGACAGGGAGTCGGCTACCGAGTGCATCAAGGAAAACATGACCCTTCGCAGGATTGCAAGGCATTGTGTGGAAGAGACCGACGGACTCTTCATCACCCTTCCTGAAGATGACTTGGCATTCCAGTCTACATTCGTCGATGCCTGTCTGAAGGCCGGAATCAGGGCCGATGTCATCGACCCGAAGGAAGCCATCAGGCTCGAACCATCTGTAAACAGGGACCTGATCGGCGCGGTAAGGGTGCCGGACGGAGCTGTGGACCCGTTCAGGCTCACCACTGCAAATGCTGTAGATGCAAAACTGCATGGCGCCGACATCCTCACCTACCATGAAGTGACAGGATTCATCAAGGACGGCGACCGTGTCGTCGGAGTCGAACTGCTGAACAACCACAACGGCTCCAGGACCAAGAAATATGCCGATATCGTAATCAATGCAGGAGGTATATGGGGACACAAGATTGCCGGATTGGCAGGTGCCACCGTGAACATGTTCCCGGCCAAGGGTGCATTGCTGATTTTCGGACACAGGGTCAACAATATGGTGATTAACCGTTGCCGCAAGCCAGCAGATGCCGATATCCTTGTCCCTGGTGATACGATTTCTCTTATCGGTACGACATCGAGCAGGGTGCCTTACGATGAAATCGACTATATGAAGGTGACTCCTGAGGAGGTTGACATCCTGCTCAGGGAGGGACAGAAGCTCGCACCTTCCCTCGCCACGACGCGAATCCTCAGGGCATATGCAGGTGTGCGTCCTCTCGTGGCTGCCGACAACGACCCGTCAGGCAGGAGCATCAGCCGCGGAATTGTATGCCTTGACCATGAAACAAGGGACGGAATACCTGGATTCATCACCATCACCGGTGGCAAGCTGATGACCTATCGCCTTATGGCTGAATGGGCTACAGACCTTGCCTGCAAGAAACTCGGCAGAAACGTGGCCTGCACGACCGACAAGGTTTGTCTTCCTGGCTCGGAGGAGGAATCCCAGAAGAAGTCCGACAAGAAGATATTCCAGGCGGGAGGCATCGGAGGACGCGCCGCTAAGGGCCGCCATGGTACCATGAGCTCGAAGATAAGCAATCAGGACAAACGAGACGCATCCCTCGTATGCGAATGTGAGGAGGTGTCCGTGGGAGAAGTCAACTATGCAGTCAAGGAGCTTGATACATACAACCTTATCAACCTGCGCCGCCGTACAAGGGTCGGCATGGGTACCTGCCAGGGTGAGCTCTGCGCATGCAGGGCTGCCGGTCTGCTTGCCAAGGCTGACGGATGTGCAGTCAAGGCCGAGGAAGACCTTGCCGCTTTCATGAATGAAAGATGGAAGGGAATGTACCCTGTGGCATGGGGAGAGACTCTCTGCGAAGCCCAGTTCACATCGTGGATATATGAGGGGGTATGCGGTCTCGACACATTCTCTAAGGACACAATTGCCAGATGATCGTTGTTGTATAACCAACCGGACTAATTTTTGACAGTATGAAATTCGACTCAATAATAATAGGAGGAGGTCTGAGCGGTCTCGTGGCCGGAATCGGACTCCAGAAAAAAGGACAGAACTGTCTGGTTGTATCTGCCGGACAGAGCGCCCTGCATTTCTTCTCAGGATCCTTCGAACTTTACAATACCGACAAACCATATGCAGAGGCCCTCAAGGAACTCGACCCTCTTCATCCTTACTCCAGAATCGGTGTCGGAAAGGTCCTTTCCCTTGCCGAAGAAGTACCTTCGTTCTTTGAATCCGCAGGCATCATACTTAAAGGAGAAGGAGTGCGCAATCATTTCAGAATCACTCCGATGGGAGTCCTGAAACCGGCATGGCTCACACTTGAAGGCTATGCAAGCGTGCCTTCTGACGGAAAGATGCCGTGGAAGAAGGTTGCCATAGCCAACATAGACGGCTTCCTCGATTTCCATCCTGATTTCCTTGCGGCAGGTCTGTCGGCAAAAGGTGTGGAGTCAAAGCTCTTCAATGTCTCCATGCCTGAACTTGACCACCTCAGGACAAACCCGACGGAGATGCGTTCGACCAATATAGCCCGCACCATTTCCGGCAATCTGATAGGTGAACTCGCAAGCAGGCTTTCGGAGTCTGCAGAGGGATGCGACGCCGTGCTTGTTCCTGCGGTCCTCGGACTCAACGACCCTGTCGCAGCACAGTCCCTCAAGGCCCGCACAGCAGTTCCCCTCGAATTCATCGCAACGCTTCCGCCTTCTGTCCCAGGCATCAGGACACAGCTGATGCTCAGGGCTTACTTCCAGAAGCTTGGAGGTACATACATTCTCGGAGATTCCGTGATATCAGGAGAGTTTGACGCTGACCGTCTTAAAGGAGTAAGAACCGTGAACCATGGGGATACGCTTTTCGAGGCTGACAATTTCGTCCTCGCTTCCGGAAGCTTCTTCAGCAGGGGAATCATGGCATCGCCGGACGGCGTTTTCGAGCCGGTATTCGGACTTGATGTGGATACAATCGAAGAGCGCCCTCAGTGGTACAAAGCAAATATGTTTGACAACCAGCCTTATATGGGCTTCGGAGTCAGGACCGACTCCTCCCTGCGTGTTTCAAGGCAGGGTGAGACAGTTCAGAATCTCCATGCCTGCGGATCAGTCCTTTCCGGTTTCAACGGAATCAAGGAAGGATGCGGTGCAGGTGTGTCCATCCTGACGGCTCTCGAGGTCGTGGATATTATTTCAGGGCAGGCTTCGGCCAAATAAACAGATATGACTATGACTAAGGAAATCAATACAAGTGAGAACAATTTCGAGCAGTGCATCAAATGTACGATATGTACTGTCTATTGTCCTGTGATGGCTGTGAATCCGTCATATCCCGGCCCTAAGCAGGCAGGACCGGACGGAGAGAGATACCGCCTGAAGGACCCCGGATTTTTCGACGAGGCCCTGAAATACTGCATGAACTGCAAGCGTTGCGAGGTTGCATGTCCTTCCAATGTGAAGATCGGCGACATCATCCAGAAAGCCCGTCTGCAGTACAGTGCTAAGAAACCTGGGTTGAGGGAGTTCGCTCTGGCCAACACGGACCTGATGGGAACCGTGGCGACTGCCTTCGCTCCGGTGGTGAACGGCACACTTCGCCTGGGTGCGGTCAAATCGGTCATGGACGGGGTGCTCGCAATCGACAAGCACCGCACATTCCCTGCGTATTCAGGACAGAAGTTCGTGACATGGTTCAAGAAGAACGCCGTGAAGAAACAACAGGAGTATGACAGGTTCGTGACATATTTCCATGGCTGCTACGCTAACTACAATTATCCGAAGCTGGCAAAGGATTTCGTCAAGATAATGAATGCCCTCGGCTACGGAGTACACCTCATGGAGAAGGAAAAATGCTGCGGAGTGGCCCTCATTTCCAACGGCTTCAAGAAAAAGGCAGCCAAGCAGGCTACATCCAATCTGGAAGCTATCAGGGAGGCTGTCAGGGCAGGGGAGCCCGTGCTTTCAACAAGTTCGACCTGCTCGTTCACAATCCGTGACGAATACGAGCACATCCTCGGACTGGACAACAGCGACGTACGCGACTCTGTAATGCTTGCCACGCGCTTCATCTACAGGCTCGTGGATTCGGGCAAGGCGAAGCTGGTTTTCAGAAACGATTACCGCAAGAGGATAGCATACCATACCCCTTGCCACATGGAGAAGCTCGGATGGGCCATCTATTCGACATCTCTGATGAAGATGATTCCGGGTGTCGAGTTCTTCATGATGGATTCCCAGTGCTGCGGAATAGCCGGTACATACGGGTTCAAGAAAGAAAATTATCCATATTCACAGAAGATAGGTGATGGACTTTTCAGACAAATTTCCGATATTGCGCCCGATATCGTGGCAACCGACTGCGAGACCTGCAAATGGCAGATCGAGATGAGTACGGGTGCGACTGTCGAGAACCCTATATCAATAATAGCCGATGCCCTCGATGTGGAGGCAACGGCAAAGGCAAACAAATAACAACTAAACCATAATAGAAGATGAGCAGATTTTTTGATCCGCCTGCAGCCAAGCCGCAGCTCCCTGAGGAAAAAATTGACAAGACCTACAAGTCAATGAGAATCAAGGTTTTCCTTGGTGCTTTCCTTGGATATGCAGGTTACTATCTCGTAAGAAAGAATCTTTCCCTCGCCGCTCCGGAAATGATTGAGAACGGCATTCTTGACGCAGCCAAGGTCGGCCTTGCGATGTCGGCAGTTTCCATTGCCTATGCTTTCAGCAAGTTCATAATGGGCTCTGTGTCAGATCGTTCTGATTCACGTAAATTCCTCTGTGTAGGTTTGGTGCTTTCAGCGCTGACCATGATAGCCGTAGGTGTCATTCCTTTCGGTGCCAACACTGCGCTGAACACAGCCATAATATTCGCCCTGATGCTTGTCGTGGGATGGCTCAGCGGATTTGGATGGCCTCCATGCGGAAGAATCATGGCGCATTGGTTCTCTCAGAATGAGCGCAGCTTCAAGATGAGTGTATGGAATGTCTCCCATACCGTCGGCAGCTTTGCTCTCGGAATCCTTGCTATCGCCGGTGTCTCGATATTCATAGCTTTTGCTCCTACCTTGGGATTAGATGCGTCTGAGGCGTGGAGAGGCAATTTCATCTTCCCGGCCGTCATAGCACTCCTTATAGCCGTATTCTGCTGGTGGGCAATCCGCGACACTCCTGAATCTTGCGGTCTACCTTCTGTACAGCAGTGGAGGAATGACTACAGTGGAGTCAAGAGCAAGGGCGCGGCAGGCGAGAAACTGCCTTTCAAGGTGCTCTTCGTTGACTATGTGCTCAAGAACAAGCTCCTCTGGATTGTGGCTCTCAGCAACATATTCGTGTATATGGTCCGCTATGGAATTGGCGACTGGGCTCCTACTTTCCTCAATGAGGCTGGAATCATGACCAAGGCGGAGAGCAAGATGGCTTTCTCCGTGCATAATATAGTCGGTGCAGTAGGAACCATTCTCTGCGGACTTGCCACATCCAAAATCTTCAAGGGAAGATGTGCTCCTATGAATGTAATCTGTATGATTGCATGTATGATAGGTGTACTCCTGTACTGGTTCGTGGGAGCAGGATATGTGGACATGTCGCCTGCCATGCAGAAGACCATCGTCTATATCGCCCTCTGTCTGATTGGGTTCTTCATTTACGGACCTGTTGCTCTCACAGGAGTCCAGGCTCTAAATCTCGTGCCGAAGAATGCCGCAGGAACGGCAGCCGGTTTCGTAGGACTGTTCGGATATTTCATCGGTGATGCAATCTGCTCCAAGATTCTTGTCGGAGGAGTGGCAAGCTCCATGAGCTGGAATGCCGCCAACCTGACCGTCGCCGCAGGAGCACTTGTCGGAGTCATCCTCTGCGCCCTGCTCATCCGTCCGGAAAACAAGCAGATAGCTGCCAACAAATAGAAAAATTATAAATACTGAAATTTGGGTATTTCGAATCCACCAATCCCCAGCTGATTACCGACAGTTGGGGATTTGTATATTTCACCAATTGGAATGTCCAGCAAAGAAATAGCAGATTGTCTCAACATTTCTGTCAACACCGTGACAACCCACAGGCGCAACATATCCTCAAAACTCCAGATACATACCCCCTCAGGACTTGCAATCTATGCAATCATCAATTCTCTTGTAACACTTGATGAATTGAGGACGGAATAATTTTGCCTCTGCTCTCGACTTTTGCTATATTTGAGCTGAAGCTCATATATACGCTTGGGTCTCGGCATAGTCAAAATAAATTTTGCCTCTGCTCTCGACTTTCGCTATATTTGCCCGGATAAAAAACAATTGATTATGAAGATTATCAGAACAATCGCCGTTGCAGTGATGGCTGCAGGCATTTCTTTGACGGCTGGGGCTGCTGCCTCATATGACGGAGAAGATACGAAAAAAAAGGAGAATGTGATGACAGGAAATGATTATCAGATTGTAAAGGACGAGACAGTGGATGGAATCCGCTATGTGACAGCCATACCGAGCGAGAAGGTATGCTCAAACAAAATTGAGATAGAGCTTTCCGGCAACATTATCCGCAAGGTAGTGTTCACCCGTGGCTGCAACGGCAACGGAAAAGGTATCGGTGCGTTGATAGAAGGCATGACGGTCGAGGAGGCCGTGAAGCGTCTCAAAGGCATCAATTGCAACAGCAGAGGCACGTCATGCCCTGACCAGCTTGCCCGTGTCCTCGAGGCAGCATGCCTCAAATAGTTCCAACCTATGTCATATCGTGTTTTTTCATGAAACCGAACATGAAAATATATATCAGAACATTCCTGATTTCATTGGCGGTACTCTTCCCGCTTACCGTTTCGGCAACACGGAAAATCCATGTGATTGAATCTCCGAACCTTCACTGCAATGATACAATTGTGGTGTATTCTCCTGATATACAGAAGCTTTCCTGCAAATCGGATTCATGCTGCGAAGCCCAGCAGGACACATTTCCCGTGCTGTTTCTTCTCCATGGCTGGGGAGCAAAATGGAGCAGCTGGGAGGAACATACCGACCTTCAGGCCCTTTGCGACCGCTTCGGTTTCAGAATCGTATGTCCTGACGGATTCAAGGACAGCTGGTACATCAACAAGACCGACGAGACCAGGATGCAGTGGAGGGATTTCTTCTGGAACGAACTCTGGCCTCTGATTGATTCTGAATATGGTCTTGACCCGCTCAAGACATTCATCGACGGCCTTTCGATGGGTGGACACGGGGCAATGAACATATTCCTCGACCGACCGGACCTCTTTGCCGGCGCAGGATCAATGAGCGGAGTGCTCGACCTTAAGTATTCGGCAGGGTCGAAGGAACTTATTCCTCCGATGATTGGCGCCAGGCATATCGAAGACCCTGAATGCAAGGCAATCAGCGCCGTATACAGGCTGGATCGCATAAAGGAAATCTGCGGAGAGGATGCCGCTTCGAAGATGCTGGTGGTGAGCTGCGGATCGTCAGACACCAAATTCCTTCCCGCTTCCGAGGATTTTGTCCGCAAATGCCAGGAGATGGGACTCAGGCACATAGCTCTTTTCAGCCCTGGAAAGCATCGCTGGGAATATTGGACATGGGTGCTTCCGTTCCATATCGAATGGTTCAGCCAGAGTATCAATTGATTGACCACTGGTCAATGTTTCTTTCAGCACTGCTGTAGTTTACCCCGATACATATTATTTCACGGTCATCATTTTTGAATTTGTCGGCATATCCCTTATCTGAGATTTGTTTGAGTGCTGTTTGTGCCGTGGAATTGAACTTGAATTCAAATATGTATATGTATTTGTCAGTCTTTATTGTCATGTCCATCCTGCCTTTGCTGGTGTGTTCTTCCACTTCGGTATAGAATCCACACAGTGTAGTCAGGATGTACATGACGCTTTGAAAATGTCTTTCCTGATCTGGTTGGAGTTCATACGGACATGCGGAGAGGAACGCCTGGAGATGGGTCATGAAACCTTCAATGTCATTATTCCGCAGGCAAAGGACAAACTGACTGATTGCAAATCCTGAATGTGGTTTGTCCACATTGGTATAAAATGGAATAAGAAATTTGACAAACCCTTCTTCTACCTCCTTGTTGGGATATCCAAGTTTGTACATGCCAAATTCTTTGTCATAATCCTTGATGGTAAGATAACCGCTCTGATATATAACTGGAATAGGATTTGTCGAGGCGGAATCAATGCTGTTGAGTTCGTCTTCCGTCAGGATTTCCTTCTTGAGTCTGGAAAGGTTGTATTTGTGTTTCTTGAGGAGTTCGACAAGATAAGTCGGTGTCCCGGTCTCAAACCAATATGAACCTAACTTCAACTTGAAGAAGGCATTCAGAATGCTGAAAGGATTATAAATTCCCGGCAATGGATCTTCGCAGAAATGATAACCGTCATAGTTGGTTTTCAGGGCTTTCAATGTCTCGTCAACCGTTGTGCCTGATGCAGAAGCAAGATTTGATATATCATCCTGAAAGTTCTCTTTGAGTTCCTGTTCAGTGATTCCGCATATATCATGGAACGGTGCATCCATCGATATATCGTTCAGATGATTCAAATCGCTGAACACACTTACCTTGCCGAATTTAGTGACTCCGGTAACGAATACAAACTGAATATATGGATCACATGATTTCAAGGCCGCGTAGAATCCTTTGAGTGTGGCGCGGAACTCATCCTGCAGTTCGTCGTTTCCGATTGCCTGCAGCACGGGTTTGTCATATTCATCCACAAGAATCACCACTTGCCGTCCGGTTTTCTCATACGCCCGCTGGATAATCCCCTGAAATCTCAGGCCGGGGGAGTTCTCGCTCTCGCGGGCGCCATAACGGTCTTCCTGTTTGGTTAGAAAATCATTCAGAATGTCATCAAGAGCCTTGGGGGTATCGTATTTCTGGACATTCAGGTCAAGATGCATTACCGGATATTGTATCCAGTCATTTTCTAAACTTTCTATGGCAAGCCCGCGGAACAACTCCTTCTGCCCTGAAAAGTAGGCTTCCAGTGTTGAGAGAAACAGACTTTTCCCGAACCTTCTTGGACGTGACAGGAAGTAATATTTACCCCTGTCCACAAGATTATAAAGGATATGAGTCTTGTCCACATATTTATAACCCTTTTCCCTTAGGTCGCGGAAACTTTGTATGCCGATTGGTAATCTTGTCTGTTTCATGATAATATCACTGATCATTATGTCAAGCCTTGATTCATGAATCTTCGCTGACAGTGTTTTTCCTGTCACAAAGATAAAAATATAAATGATAATATCATTCTATTTCCTTATCCCGACCGAATGTCTTTTCCTGTCATTCAATAGCAGTCGGGGTAGATGTAGTTGAGCTCGACCTTCAGATGACAAAGTACAGAGTTCTTATAGGGATGCATGATGGTACATTGAAATGGTATGAAATGAAAATATGGTTTGTATAATTCGATTAGATTTGTTAAATTTCGAAATTATTTGAAATATTAACACACAAATATTGAATTGTATGGACAGAAAAACATTTCTCAAAAGTCTCGGTATGCTCACAGCAGGTGCCGCTGTGGCAGGTCAGGACAGCCTAAGGGCTGCCGGGCGTATGTCCGGCAGCCCTTTGTCCGGTGATATCAACTCCGGATCTGCTTCAGGTGATTTCCTGTCGACCGACTCCGAGGTGGACTTCCCGGTAAAATCCCTCAAGGCAAGGGTGAAGGACGGACCTGTAAAAGTGGTCATCATAGGAGCAGGAAACAGGGGCAGGACCTATTCCCGCTATGCTTCCATGTTCCCTGACTGCATGCAGATTGTCGGCGTATCCGATATCCGTCCGACGCGCAAGGATGCGATGGGAGACCGTTTCAATATCCCTTCTGAACATCGCTTCGGAGACTGGAGCGAGGTGTTCACTGTCCCCAAGTTTGCCGATGCCGTTGTCATTTCCACACCGGATGACACTCATTATCATCCATGTATGAAAGCCCTCGAAATGGGTTATGACGTGCTTCTCGAAAAGCCTGTTGCCCAGTCCGAGAAAGAATGTACCGACATAGCCGCCCAGGCCCGCAAATACAGCAGGATAGTGGCAGTCTGCCATGTCCTCCGTTACAGCCCTTATTTCAGGGCAATGTATGAGACTATACATAAAGGTATGATAGGCAAGATGATAAGCATCCAGCACATGGAACCGATTGAATGCCGCCATATGGCACATTCATATGTCAGGGGCAACTGGCGCGACTCCAGGAAGACCACTCCTATAATCCTCGCGAAGAGCTGCCATGACCTTGACATCCTACGATGGTTCGTCGGAAAGCCTTGCTCCACCATCGTGGCTGACGGCTCCCTGACATGGTTCAAGTCAGAGAATGCCCCTCAGGGTGCCCCTATGCGCTGCACCGACGGCTGCCCTCATGAGAGCACTTGCCCTTATTCCGCAATCGACATATATGTAAAGAGAAAACAGCATCTCGGAGTATTTGACCTGAGGAACCCCAAGGATGAGAATGAAATCATGTCCAGGATATCAGACCCTTCCAACGAATGGGGCAGATGCGTCTACCACTGCGACAACGACCAGCCCGACCATTTCGTGAGCGAGATGGTGTTCGAGGACGGCACGACTGCCTCATTCTCCATGGAGGCATTCACACCGTTCGGAGGCAGACGCACGAGAATCATGGGAACCACCGGCTACATCGAGGGAGACGGCACACGCTTCACTGTATATGAATTCCGGAGCAACAGGAAATATGTGTGGGACAAGAAACTGTCAGAAATTCCTGAATACAAGGACTCCGGTCACGGAGGCGGTGACATGGCCCTGGTATGCGACTTCATCGAGGCTGTTTCGGCACACGACGAATCAATGCTTACCAGCAATATCGAGGCATCCATAGAAAGCCATGTGATGGGATTCCGCGCAGAAAAGAGCCGCCTGTCCCACAAGAAGATGAATGTGAATACAAAACGTTGAGGACTGTCATGGAAAAGTCTTATCATTCAAGGCTTGCATTAATCGCATACGTTGTTGCATTGTTTTCTTTAATTATCGTATCATGCGCTCCAAAGACTGAAGAATCGGTGGAGTTCACTGGGGAATGGATTGGCTGTCACAGCGACTCAGACTGCCTCGAAGGCCGTACCGTCCTGCCTGCGCGCTATCTCCGCAAGGAGTTTGAGATGACCTCACCTGTCAGGAAGGCGACCTTGCACATCTGCGGACTCGGACTCTATGAAACATGGATAAACGGAGAATGCATTTCCAAAGACCAGGTCCTGTCCCCGACAGTTTCCGATTACCATAAAACCGTATATTTCAACACCTTCGACGTCACTTCCTCGCTCCGTCAAGGCGCCAACGCCCTCGCTGTCGCCCTCGGCAACGGACGCTATGTCTCCATGAGGATGTCAGTCATAAGCGGCATTCCTGTATGTACGCATTACGATGTCCCGAAGCTTCTCTACCAGCTTGACGTGACTTATGCAGACGGCAGAAGCGAATCCATCGTCAGCGACTCGTCATGGAAAATCACCGACAACGGCCCTGTCCGTGCGAACAATGAATTCGATGGCGAGACTTACGACGCACGTCTCGAACTGGAGGCGTGAAGGCGGCAAGTTCATCTATGACATAGTCGTTCCGAAGGGATGCAGGGCGAAGGTGATGCTGCCGCAAGAGGACGGAACCCGTCTTGAGAAGAAGGTCCGTTCCGGCAGGCATCATTTCGAGGTCAAGCTTTAGTATTATTTCAGGAATACGAAGAAAACGGCCATTATCAGGCAGAAGAAGGCTGCAATGTGATTCCATTGCAGCCCTTGCCCTTTGAATAGCAAGGTGACGATCAAGGTGAATACGGTGAGTGATATGACCTCCTGTATCACCTTGAGTTGCATAAGGTTGAACGGGCCACCATTGTCCACGAAACCTATTCTGTTCGCCGGAACCTGTGCGCAGTATTCAAAAAATGCTATTGCCCATGAGAAAAGTATGACCAGGATCAGGGGCCAGCTTGTCGAAATCTTCATTTCCTGAAGCTTCAGATGCCCGTACCATGCGAATGTCATGAACACGTTCGACACGACGAGCAGAAGTATTGTCCACAATGCTTTCATTGCAATTCGTTTTAGGGGCCGCAAAATTAGCAATTATTCGTGCAACTCCATCCTTTTTTCTGCAAGTATTTCCCATTTCGTGCCCGGACGGCCGTAATTTGCATATGGATAAATGCTTATTCCGCCGCGTGGAGTGAACAGACCGGTAACCTCTATATATTTGGGATCCATCAGTCTGATGAGGTCTTTCATTATGATGTTGACGCAGTCTTCATGGAAATCCCCGTGGTTGCGGAAGCTGAACAGGTATAGTTTCAGGCTCTTGCTTTCCACCATTTTCACATCCGGTATGTACGATATGCGTATCTCCGCGAAGTCAGGCTGTCCTGTAATCGGGCATAGGCTGGTGAATTCGGGGCAGTTGAAGCGTACCCAGTAGTCGTTCTCCTGGTGCTTGTTCACGAAGGTTTCGAGTACTTCGGGAGCGTAGTCGCTTTTGTATTCGGTTTTTTTCCCGAGGGCCTGGAGGCCGTCATTTTCCCTATTGCTCATTTTTATATATTCCATTAAGATTTATCAATTGTCATATCGAGTTATTTTCCAAATATTTCCGCAATCCTTCACTCCTCAGACGGCATGCCGGGCAATGCCCGCACCCTTCGCCCATGATGCCGTTGTAACAGGTCAGGGTCTCATTCCTGACCAAATCCAACACACCGAGCTCGTCCGCCAGTGCCCATGTCTGAGCCTTGTCCAACCACATCAGCGGAGTATGAATCCTGAACTGCTCGTCCATCGCAAGATTCAATGTCACGTTCAACGACTTGATGAATGAATCCCTGCAGTCAGGATAACCGCTGAAATCGGTCTGTGAGACCCCTGTTATGATGTCCCTGATACCATTCTCCCTTGCATACACGGCGGCTATGCTCAGGAAGAAGAGATTCCTTCCCGGAACGAATGTATTTGGAAAAGTGTCTGCCGGCTTTTCCTGGTCCATTGTCATGCTGGTGTCAGTGAGAGAACTGGCCCCGAGACCTGCAATGAAGGAGGCATCGATGAAATGAAAAGGAACTCCTGCCTTTTCCGCAATTTTCCTTGCACATTCTATTTCTGCGCTATGCTTCTGCCCGTAGCCGAAAGTGACTGTCCTGACCTGTCCGAAATGTTTGAGAGCCCAGAACAGACAAGTGGTGGAGTCCTGTCCTCCGCTGAAAACCACGAGGGCGCTCCTGCCTTTGACATTGCCATTATCCATGATTACATGTCTTTTAGTTTGAATGGATTATATGAAATGTTCTCATCATATACATCTGTATTTTCAATCTTCTTCAGCCTTCTGACAAAGAAGTTGGTCAATGGCAGTATGATGATTTCATACAGAGTCTTGAGCACAATCTGGGTGACCATCAGCCTGATCATCTCGGCAGAGCCGATACCCCAGAATGCAATCGGAAAGAATATCAGGGAGTCAACGGACTCACCTCCGATGGTGGACAGTATTGCCCTGAAAGAGAAGCCCTTGCCTTTCTGCACAACCTTCATCCTGCTCATGATCCATGCGTTTACCGTCGATCCGCTTACGAATGCGAGCAGCGATGCTATGGTTACCCTTGGGGCCATCGTGAAAATATAGTTGAAATGTTCGCCTCCGTCCCAGAACGGAGCTTCCGGCAGGACTCTTACAATCTGCGCCATTGCCACGACGAAGAAGTTCATGGCGAATCCCATCCAGATGGTCATTCTGGATTTCCTGTATCCATAGACCTCAACAAGACAGTCATTTATGATATATGATACAGGGAAGATTATGACTCCGCCCGTAAGAGCGATGCCGCAGACCGTGAAAAGTTTTGTTTCAAAAAGATTGGATGCGATAAGACATACTACGAAGAGTATGGACATCAGCATGAAAGGGACGGAGACCGTTGCCCTTGTTTTGGAGGATTCAGTATTGTTCATTTCTTGTTTTTATAAGTGGTTACCAAGCACACTCCGGCTCCTGCCGGTTTACAGGGGCGCAAAAGTAAGTATTTTGCAATGAAAAACAAAATTATTCGTATCTTTCCTCTATAAATCCTAATTCCCCATGGTCTCCAATAAGCTAGAGT
>JBJEBN010000012.1:0-4332 GCA_051870095.1 Candidatus Cryptobacteroides sp.
GGCTCAGAAATCACACTTTCACGCAGAAACTCTTGGCAGTTTGCGGAATTGAGGAATAAAATGAAACCGATATTTATTGTTATGGCATTTGCATCGATGTTGATGCTGCCGGCAAAAGCACAGCAGAGGGCAGGGGAGCCCGAAGGTGGAATCACAGCGGAAATGATGGAGCGTATAAGTAAATCCTATCAGGCGACTCCGTCGGACAAGGCATTGAAGAATGCGCTTGCAGGTACTTCCATCGCGACTCTTGCCATCAATTCTGACAATGCAGCGATGCTCGACACCCATTTCTCTGACAGAGTCAGGACCAAGGGAATCACCGACCAGAAATCGTCCGGAAGGTGTTGGCTGTTCACCGGCCTCAACGTATTGCGTGCCAAGATGATAGACAAATATTCGCTGCCGTCTTTCGAATTCTCCCAGAATTACCTTTTCTTCTATGACCAGCTGGAGAAGTCGAATCTTTTCCTTCAGGGAGTCATCGACACCCGCGACCTGCCTTTCGACGACAGGAAGGTGGACTGGCTTTTCTCCAATCCGATTGGCGACGGCGGACAGTTCACCGGAGTCTCCAACCTTATAATCAAATATGGAGCAGTGCCTTCCGATGCAATGCCGGAGACATTCTGCAGCAACAACACCTCACAGATGTCCTCCCTCCTGAAACAGAAGCTCCGTGAGGACGGCCTGCGCCTCCGCCAGGTCTGGGAAGGATATGCTTCCGGCAAGCCTCAGGTGAAGAATGCGGCATTGAAGAAGATGCAGCAGATGAAGGAACAGTCCCTTGCTGATATCTACCGTTTCCTCGTTCTCTGCCTCGGCCAGCCTCCTGTGGAATTCACGTGGACAAGATGCGACAAGGATAATAAAATCGTGAGTGTAAAGAAATATACACCGAAATCCTTCTACGGGGAATATATCGGCGAGGACCTCGAAAACAACTATGTGATGATTATGAACGACCCTTGCCGGGAATATGGAAAGGTTTATGAAATCGATTATGACCGTCATGTATATGACGGACACAACTGGCTGTATGTCAATCTCCCGGTAGAACGCATAAAGGAAATCGCCATAGCTTCAATCAAGGACAATACTGCCATGTATTTCTCCTGCGATGTAGGCAAGTTCTACAGCCGATCAAAGGGAACTCTTGACCTTCAGAACTTTGATTATCAGTCACTTTCCGGTTTCACCCTCGGTATGGACAAGAAAGAGAGGGTGCAGACCCATGCCAGCGGCTCCTCCCACGCAATGACCCTGATAGCAGTCGATATCGACTCCGAAAGCGGGGTGGCGAAGAAATGGATGGTGGAGAACAGCTGGGGACCGTCATCAGGCTACAAGGGATGTCTCATAATGACGGATGAATGGTTCGACGAATATATGTTCCGTCTTGTGGCAGAGAAGAAATATGTCCCTCAGGACATTCTCGACATGCTCAAGGCAGAACCGGAAAGACTCCCTGCTTGGGACCCTATGTTTTCATCAGAAGAATAGGGCAATCCGGTGAAACTCCAAATGCGGATCATTCCCCTCCGACTGTCAGGCTGCTGACAAGCACGGTGGGGATGCCGCAGGTCACAGGGACGCTCTGCTCTTTCCCGCAGGTCCATGTACCGTTGTCTATACGCAGGTCGTTGCCGACGGCAGTTATGTCGGCAAGGGCCTGCGGTCCGTTTCCTATTATGTTGATATCCTTTACAGGCATGGTCAGACGGCCGTTCTCTATCATGAAACCGCTTTTGACGAAGAATGTGAAGTCGCCTTCGCCGATTTTGACCTGTCCGTTGGAGAATTCGTTCACATAGATTCCTTTCCTGACGGATGATATTATGCTTTCCGGGGATGCGTTGCCGCTTTCCATATAGGTCGCCCTCATCCTTGGGATGGGATTGTATCTGAATGATTCACGCCTTCCGTTCCCTGTCGACGGCACTCCGTACCATGCTGCGCTCACCCTGTCGTGGAGATAGGATGTGAGAATGCCGTCACGTACCATGAATGTCTTTTCCGCAGGCACTCCTTCATCGTCGTAATTGCCTGAGCCTCTGTTGTATGCGACGGTCCCATCATCCACTATGCTTATGCTTTCGTCACAGACTTTGGTTCCCATCCTGTCAGAGAAAATTGATTGCCCTTTCCTGTTGAAATCGGCCTCGAAGGCATGCCCCATGGCCTCGTGAAGCAGGATTCCCGAAGCTCCCGCCCCCATGACAACCGGCATCTTCCCGCCCTTCGGCCTGCGTGCCGCGAACCTTTCGTCTATTCCTTTCACGGCTTCTTCTGCAAGAAGCGAGGCAAGCTCATCTCCGAGCATTTCAGAACCCCTTCTGTAACTCCTTGATACCGTTTTGGTTTCGGTCTTGTCTCCATTTGCGAACACAACGGTCAGGGTAACGCTTCCCATCGGTCTTGTGTCGAAGGTCAGCTCTCCGAGCGAATTGTACATCATCACGTCGCTCATTGAATTTGAAGCCCTTGCTATGACCTTCACGATTCTCCCGTCCTTGACAGACACCTTCCCGGCCAGGTTTTCAAGGAATGCTCTGACAGAAGCCATGTCTGCATCCCTCCAGTCAGAAATACCGCCATAAAGGTCATTCTTCCGGACTGCCGTCCCGGCATAACGAAGCGGTTCCCCGGAGGCAAGCGCAATCGTGGAGGCGGCTTTTGCTGCTGCAATCATGTCTGCCGGATCAGTTGTCTCGGAATATGCATACCCTGTCTTCTCGCCCTTCAGGACCCTGATTCCCACTCCGTAGTCGGTATGGCATCCGCCTGAAGTCACGGCCCCGTCCTTCAGAAGAAGGTTGGAGAAAACGGTGTTCTCAAAATACAGGTCGCAATAGTCCCCGCCATGTGAGAGGGCCGTCGCGACCAGTTTTTCAAGCATAGGGACGTCAGTCCCGAAAATATCGAAATAATATCTGTCTGTGTTCATCTTTGTCGTCCCTCTCCGTCAATCTCTTCCTGAATCACTGGCGGATTCTTCGTCCTCTGTCAGGACACTTGCTTTTATGAGGTTGAAAGTCTCCTCGTCCTTTATATTGATAATGGTATCTTTTGAGCCTTCTGCTATGACGCGGAAAGGAATCTGGGAATTGTCGGCAAGTATCCACCTCTCGCACACTGGTGCATAGTCATTGAAAAAATAAGAAAGACCCACCTTGTAGCGCCTGCGCACCGTCTCCTCGGGGATGTTGTGTCCCCCGGCCTCCACCCTCGCCTTCACCCTCGCTATGGCGAGTTCCGGAGAGTTGAGCCAGAAATAGAGCAGTGTCACCGTATAACCTACCGACTGGGCAATCTTCACCGTCTTGAGAAGAGTCCTTGTTGCAAGAGTGGTCTCCACACCGAAATCCTTCTGTCTTGCAAGAAGATAGCGTATCTTCGCAATCATGTAGCGGCTTGCGAGGATGGATGCCTTTCCCGGATCGAAAGGCGAGAATCCCTTGGCGAACTCGTCGGAATTGACAAATTCACTGCACTCGAGCATTTCGGGTAGCACGGAATATGATGCGGTCGTCTTTCCCGACCCGTTGCATCCTGATATTATGAACATTCTTGGCATTGCATTATATCTTGATAGCTGTGTCACTGATTTGTCACCCCATAACCGAACAGGGCGAAGTCCCCGAGGCACGGATCGTCCGGAAAGATTTCCTTGAAGGCATCCGTTATTTGCTGAGCCGTCACTATGTCCTTCGGCTTGCGGCTGGTGAGTCCAAGGGCGACGGCCTGAGTATATACATGGACATCCAGAGGAATAAGCAAGTCAGCCTTCGATGAGTTCTTCCATACTCCCAGATCCACTTTCCCGTCATCACGGACCATCCACCTGCGCATCATGCTGATTTTCTTGTTCGGTGCACGACGGTCCTCCTTCTGCCCATATACAAGGCATCTTAACTCGCTGTCAGTCATGCCTTCCAGGCTTCCTCTTTCCTGATACAGCCCCCTGAGCCTTCCGCATATTCCTGCGAACTCGCTCCATTTGACTGTCCGGTGCATGCTGGCATCCTCATCCCTGTAGTCTCCTGACATCACATAGTCATAAGGCCTCCACTGCATCTGGTCGAACATCCTCGTGCAGTCCCTGACTATCATGGCCCTGCGCCCCCACGCAAGATGAGCCGAAAGCAGGGCGCTTATCTCCACGTCCTGCAAACACGCCTGGCCGGATGCCAGTTTTCGCGCAAAATGCGTCGGGAATACAATAGGATCCTCCTGAAAATATTTCGGATCATTGTACTCCTGCGCCCACTCAACCAGCTGATTTCTTATCAATTCTTCCATTTTGTGAATTGATTTATTCTTTTCTTCAAA
>JBJEBN010000013.1:0-4216 GCA_051870095.1 Candidatus Cryptobacteroides sp.
GAGAACATGTCGTCGAAGAAATACGACGCGAACATCGGTACAACAAGACAGGCAAGTGCCGCCCAGCAGAGCCACTTGCCTGAATTGTGTTTTTCGGACATAGATTTCATATCCTATTTCTCGATGTTCGGCTTCTCCAAACCGTATCCCTTTCTTACATCTTCTGCCTTGAGCGCGAGACTCAGGATAAAGGCCAGTATTCCGAATGATGCGAATACAAGCATCGGTACGAAGTAGCCTCTGGTTGACTGGCGCAAAGCTCCGATTATCTTCGGAACGAAGCAAAGACCAATATTCTGAACCCAGAAAACGAGACAATAAGCGGAACCCAGAATCTTCTCATCGATGATTTTCGGAACAGAAGGCCAAAGAGCCGCCGGAACCAGGGAGAAGCTGACTCCGAGAGTCACGATGAGCAGCAATGCGAACCACTTGTGAGGGAAAGACGGCAACACGAAAGCAAAGCACAGATGGCAGACAATCATGATGACCGATCCCACCATGAGCATTGATGCACCCTTTCCGACCTTGTCAAGAAATATACCGAGGAACGGGGTCAGACACATCGCAAGAATCGGGAAGCAGCTGAAAAGACGGGCTGCCTCGGAAGCCTCTATGCTCAGGGTGACTTCAAGGAAGTTGGTGGCATATCTCTGGAACGGGAAAATGGCGCTGTAATACAGTACGCAAAGCAGGGCCACGATCCAGAACATCTTGCTCTTGAAAATAGCCCCGAGGTCGCTCAGATGGAACTCCTCGTCAGACCCCTCTTCAGCATTTGAGATTCCAGCCTCGGCAAGCTGCTTGTCGAACTTCCTGTCCATGAAGCCAAAGATTATGAAGTTTATCAAACCGATGCACAGAAGCGCTCCGCAGAATCCGACCGGAGCAAGAATGGAACCGTCGAAACCCTTGCTGATGATAGGAGCTATCCACATAACGGCAAACACACCCAGACGAGCAATTGCCATCTCAAGACCCATGGCAAGAGCCATCTCCTTGCCCTTGAACCATTTGGCGAGAATCTTGGAAACATTCGTACCCTCCATCTCGCATCCGCATCCGAAAATCATGAATCCCAGCGAAGCCATCTTGGCACTGGCCGGCATCTCCACCCACCAGCTGTCAAGCCATCCGGCAAATGCGGTAGCCTGAAACCATTCGCTGATTCCGACGAACTTGATTGCAGCGCCCAGAACCATCAGACCTGCGGAAAGGATACCTGAGAAACGGACTCCGAGCTTATCGAGAATCACCCCGGCGATAATAAGGAAGCCGCATACATTGAGGATGTATTCGGAAGCTGCATATGTACCGAACACGCTGCTGTTCCAGTGAAGATTGCCCTCGACAAGGGACATAAGCGGGGACATAACGTCCACGAACATGTAGGCGAAGAACATCATCAGCGCCACGAGGACAAGGACAGTCCAGCGTGCCACCGGGCTGTCATTCATCAGTTTTTGTACTTTTTCTGTCATATCGTAATATTTTGTTCATATCAGGGAAGGGGCTGCAGAACAGCCGTATGAGCCGCGAATATAAGGGTTTTTGGAATAATAGGCAAAAGAGATTTCAGATTGTCGGAATAAAAGTGTATCTTCGCATTCTTCACCCGAAAGCATACGATGGAATATTCCGAAATGAAATACGAACTTCTTGACAAGATCGACTCCCCTTCAGACATAAAGTCTTTCAGCATGGAGCAGCTGAAGCAGCTCTGCGCCGAGATACGCCACTACATGGTGGAATGCTGCTCCGTGAATCCCGGACATTTAGGTTCGAGCCTCGGAGCGGTGGAGCTCATAGTCGGAATGCACCATGTGTATGACACGCCCAATGACAAGCTCGTATTCGATGTCGGACATCAGGCATATGCCCACAAGATAATCACCGGAAGGCGTGAAGCATTCAGGAAAAACCGCACGAAAGACGGGATAAGCGGGTTCCCGAGACGCGCTGAAAGCAAGTACGATTCATTCGGAGCCGGACATTCATCCACTTCCGTATCGGCAGCCCTCGGATTCGCCGAAGCCTCCAGACATCAGGCACTCTCACAGAAGGTGGTTGCCCTTCTTGGCGACGGATCCCTCACAGGAGGCCTCGCCCTCGAAGGGTTGAACAATGCCGGAGCTTCCAAGGCAGACATCCTCGTAATCCTGAATGACAACAACATATCCATCGACAGGAACATAGGAGCAATCCACAACCACCTCCTGCGGATGACCACGAGCCGCCGCTACAACTCCGCAAAGAAGCATATATGGGACCGGCTTGGAGAAGGCAGTTTCAGACGTTGGGTACAGAGAATCGTAGTGAACACAAAATCATCACTCGTACGCGGCAGCGGAGGCGATTTCTTCGAAGCCATGGGATTCCGGTATTTCGGGCCTATTGACGGAAACGATATCGAGCAGGTCATAGGGACATTGAGACGATTGAGGAATCTGAACGGTCCCCTTCTCCTGCATGCAATCACCAGGAAAGGAAAAGGGTATGCACCGGCAGAGGCAGACCAGACCACCTGGCACGCGCCGGGCAGGTTCAATCCCGAAACAGGTGAAAGAACAAAGAGCAGCCATAAGGCGGACAGGTATCAGGATGTGTTCGGGGAAGTGCTTGTGGAACTTGCGCAGATGAATCCGAAGGTTGTAGGAATCACTCCGGCCATGGCATCCGGATGCGGGATGACAAGACTTGCCGAGCGTATGCCGGAAAGATTCTACGATGTCGGCATCGAGGAAGAGCACGCAGTGACATTCTCCGCAGGCCTTGCGGCTGGAGGGATGAAACCGTTCTGCAACATTTACTCGTCATTCTCACAAAGGGCATATGACCAGATAATCCACGATGTCGCCCTCCAGAACCTGGGAGTCGTGATTTGCCTCGACCGGAGCGGTCTTGTCGGCGAAGACGGGGCGACGCACCATGGGTGCTATGACATGGCAGCCTACAGGAGCATTCCGAATACCATAATCGCCGTCCCAAAAGATGAACTGGAGCTCAAGAATATGATGTATTCAGCGATGAACACCGATGGAGGTCCATATATAATAAGGTACCCTCGCGGATGTGGCGAAGGTGTCAGCTGGAGAGAAGCCGGTTTCAGCATGATGGAGACCGGGAAAGGAGAATGCCTCAAAGAAGGCAGCGAAATAGCTGTCATATGCGCAGGTCCGGTTGCAAACAGGGCAATGGAGGCTGCATCGGAAATCCTGATGGAGGAAGGATGGAATCCTGCAATATATAATATAAGGTATATAAAACCGATTGACTCCGTCATTATTGAAGAAATCTGCAGCAGATTCAGCAGGATCATAACGGTAGAGGACGGATGCATGGCAGGCGGGCTTCACGGTGCAATCTCAGAATATGTGACGGCGATGGACAGTCCGCTTCATGTAAGAGGGATCGGGATTCCGGACATATATGTCCAGCAGGCGACACAGGCCGAGCAAAGAGCCGAATTCAATCTCGACAAGGATGGTTTGAAGAAGGTTATTTTGGAGGAGAAGGGAAAAATAATCAAAAAAGTTTTGGAGAATAAGAAATAATGTCTATCTTTGCAATCCCAATTCGGAAATGAAAGTTGAAGAAACGGGAACAACGCCGATGTAGCTCAGTTGGCTAGAGCACGTGATTTGTAATCTCGGGGTCGTGGGTTCGACTCCCTCCATCGGCTCAAAGTTCTTTTCGAAGTTTGTTTTTGAGGGATTTCAAGGCGGACAATTGAAGAGGGAGGGAGTTACCTCATGGTAATGACCGACCGACGAAAGCAGTCCAACAAAGAAATCACCAAAAAGAAACGAGAAAACGGGAGAATACCAGAGTGGCCAAATGGGGCAGACTGTAAATCTGCTGGTTTATACCTTCGGTGGTTCGAATCCATCTTCTCCCACTAATTCTGAGAATACTTAGAATCAATTAGGAATGCTTGATTGATTGTTAAGAAAGCGGAGTTTTTGTGCAAGCCGAGAGCAATGGAAACTAGTTTACATTGCCGAGGCGCAGCCAAAAAACCCGCAAAAAATTCTCTGAATTTTTTGCGGAAGTAGCTCAGTTGGTAGAGCATTAGCCTTCCAAGCTAAGGGTCGCGGGTTCGAACCTCGTCTTCCGCTCAAACTACGCCAGTGTAGCTCAGGGGTAGAGCGCTTCCTTGGTAAGGAAGAGGTCGAGAGTTCAAATCTCTCCACCGGCTCTGCTTTTTTTGTATATA
>JBJEBN010000014.1:0-21782 GCA_051870095.1 Candidatus Cryptobacteroides sp.
GGTCATCACCTCCGGCTACGACTCCTTCGGCGACAATGAAGTCCTGGTCTTCTAACTTGTCATCTCGACTGAAGGTGCGAAGCACCGTAATGGAGAGATCTGAATAAAAATAAAATGAACCAAAACAATGAAACTTAAAGACACAGCAATAAAATCCCTGTCCCTTGGCATCGGCCTGGCAATCAGCATAATACTCGTGGCAAAAATCTGCTTCGAGCTGAGTTATGACCGCTGCTACAAGGATTATGACAACATTTACCAGATCCGTACTGGCTATAACCAGCAGGGCCACGAACATGATTTCAGTAGTGTCAGCGGAGCAATCGCCCCGGGATTCAAGCAATATGTCCCGGGAGTGGATGCTGCAACCAGGACTACTTTTTTCGTTGAAAGCGACCGTTTCAGGGACGAGGACGGCAATACAATCACAGGCAAGCTCGTCCTCGCCGACACATCCTATTTTGATGTCTTCCCGGCAGAGATTCTCACTGGAAATCCAAAGGAAGTGCTCGGAACAAATGCCAGCCTGATGGTCTCGAGGACATTTGCCGAGAAATTGGGCGGAGTTCAGGAGGCAATGGGAAAAATGATTGAGAGCGAGGAATATGAAGGTTACAAGATGACTGTCGCTGGAGTATTCGAGGACTTCCCGTATCAGAGTTCGCAGAAATATGAAATCCTTCTGTCAATGGAGTCATTGAGCAAGCGCACTACTGAGAACTGGGTCGGGAATGACAGGTACCAAGGATATGTCCGCCTTGAGGAAGGTGCTGATTACAAAATGCTTGACCCGGCTATACGCCTTATGCAGGAGAAGAACCAGCCTCTGGAACAAATCGAGAAGTCCGGCTCTAAGATATGGTACTACCTTTCGCCTCTGGCAAGCCGTCATACTTCCAAGGACAAGGTCAGGAACATGCTGATTATCCTCAGTATCGTATCAGTGCTGCTGCTCGCGATTTCGCTTTTGAACTATGTCCTGTTCGTTATTTCCGCAATGGTGAAACGCTCCAAAGAGGTCGGAGTACGAAAATGCTACGGCGCGAGGACGGCAAACATATATGGAATGATGATGAAGGAAGCCGCGGTGGATATTGTCGTATCACTTGCGATTGCCGCCTTGCTGATCCTCGCTTTCAGGACCATCATCGGTGATTTGGTCGGAGTGCCGGTGGAAGCTTTGTTCGTGCCTCAGACCATCATTACCCTTGTAGCTGTCGTGGCGGTAGTGTTCGTAGTGGCGGCTTTCGTGCCTGCGAGACTTTATTCAAATATACCGATTGCTTCTGCCATCCGCAACTACAAGGAAAACAAGAGAATATGGAAGCTCGCCCTGCTGTTCGCCCAGATCTGTGTATGTACCTTCCTTATGAGTCTGGTCATTGTAATCGGACTGCAATACAGGAAGGCAATCAACGACAAACCGGGGTATGAATATGAGAATCTGATATTTACGAACCTCAGGGGAACAGATGTTTCTGTCCATCAGTCTGTCATCGACAAATTGCGGACGATTCCGGGGATTGAGGATGTGCAGATGAGTTATACTGTTCCGCTTGAATGGTCATCGGGAAACAATGTATTCCTCTGGGAGGAGCCTATACGTGAACTATTCAACATAGCCGACCAGTACGAAGGCACCGAAGGGCTTTTCGCAATGATGGGAATACCGTTCATCGAGGGACGTTATCCTCAGACTACGACGGAAGTGGCCGTCAGTGAGAGTTTCCTCGGGAAGATGGCCGAATTTGAGGACTGGAGCGACGGAGCGGTCGGCAAACAAATCTATATCAGCGAGCACAGCAACAATGGACAGGCATTGACTGTCAGCGGAGTTTATAAGGATTACCGCATCAGGAACTTGACCAATCCTGACGAGAGGGCGAGCGTGAAGTTTTTCGGAAAGGTGGGAGAAGGATATATGCCATATATGCTCGTCAAGGTGAACGTCGTGAATCGGGAGATTATGGACCAGGCCGATGCGATTCTGAAGGAGGCTTTCCCGGAGAGGGAGATTGTGTTCAAGGCGTACAAGGATGAGATGAGGGAGGCCTATTCTGACGAGAGGAAGATGAGAAATACGGTGCTGTCGGGATGTGCAATATGTATATTGATAGCCTTGTTCGGGCTTGTGGGATATGTGCGCGATGAATCGGAGAGAAGGAGTAAAGAGGTGGCTGTCAGGAAGATAAACGGAGCATCTACACGCGACGTTCTCGGACTGTTCGTCGGGGATATAATGAAAATCGGCGTCGTTGCGGCGGTGCTTGCAGATGCGGGTGCGTTCTTTACGGCGAAGGTGTGGCTGGAGAATTTCGCGGAGAAAATCAGCCTTTCTCCTCTGATTTTCATCATCGCCGACATCATCATACTCGCCATCGTCTCCGCCACCGTCATCCTGGGCTGCCTGCGCATTTCCCACTCCAACCCTGTTGAATCGCTTAAGAATGAATAAAATGAAAAGTTTTCTGAGATTTTTGAGGAGGAATCCTTATTATACGGTGATAAACATCCTGGGGCTGTCGGTGGCACTGATGTTCGTCATCCTGATAGGTGATTACACCTGGAGGCAGTTCAGCGCAGACTCCTCTCAGCCGAACAAGGACAGGATCGTGCTGATGGGCCGCTCGGGCGACTACATGTCCTGGCCGGAGGAGTCCTGGAAAATCGGCCGTATGTACCCTGAAATCGAGAATACCTGCTGCGTGGTGAGCCAGGCAGGAACCATCAGGTCAGATGAGGAGAGGTTCAGGGACATCGACGGAAATCCTATGATGCTGGTGGACTCAACCTTCTTCGATGTCTTTTCATACGATTTCGTGGAGGGAAATCCTAAGGACGCCCTGTCATCCCCAGACAAATGCGTCATCACCAAGAGTCTCGCTGATGCCATATTCCCGGGTATTGACCCAATGGGTGAGCCGCTAAGGATAATCGGTCACAGATCCGTATTCATCAACAATGGAACGCAGGATCCCTACGACAGTACCCTTGTATATACAGTCAGCGGCGTAGTCAAGGACTTCGACAAGACCGTATTTCCGAATGATACTAAAATCATCGCCCCGATAAGCAGACACCCTCAGATTCTTGGATACAAAATGAACTCGCAATGCTTCGTAAGCACGAGTCACGGATGTTTCAAGACATTCTATCTGCTGGAGGATGGGGCGGAACTGGACTCCAAGGCGGATGAAATCTGGTCAACCCTAGTAGGGGACATTCCGATGATGGAGTTTGATATCGATGTCAACAAGACTACTGCCACCTTCACTCCACTGAGAAAAGTGATGTTTGATGAGTCGAATGACGGAAGCGGTCTGGAAAAAGGCGACAAGGGACTTCTGGTCATATTGCTCAGTGCCGTTATTGCCATTCTGCTGTTTGCAGTTACAAACTACATAAATCTGACGGTTGCAAACACAGGGATGAGGGCAAAGGAAATGGCTACGAGAAGACTCCTCGGTAGCTCTTCCAAAGCGGTGATAATCAAATTAGTAGGCGAATCCATTCTTATGGTGTTGATTTCCTTCCTCATAGGACTTGGTCTGTCATTCGCATTTCAGGATGATATGGCATCGATGTTCCGTGGCAGGATAATGCTTGAAAACGATTTCACTCCGGGAACCATCAGCGTCTGCATCTGCTTCATTGCTGTGACTGGACTCCTTGCCGGAATCATCCCCGGACTTCAGATTTCGGCATTCAAGCCGATTGATGTGGTAAAGGGAACTTTCCGATACAAATCGAAGATGCTTTTCAGCCGGGTGTTCATAATGATCCAGAATCTGATCACCGTCGTGATGCTCACCCTCTCATTGGTCGTTGCGCTTCAAATCAACGGACTTGTCAAGGCTCCTCTTGGAATCAATACCAAGGATGTCCTGTTCATATCAGGGGAACCGGAAGATTCTGAGCCGATACTGTCCACATTGCAGGGACTTCCTTGTGTGCAAAAGATTGGCTTCAGCCGCGGCAGCTGCCTGTCTTTGGGAATGTCGTCGATGAGTATGAGAAAGGACCGGGCAGGAGCCACTCATCTAATCTATCAGGCAAGTCTGGACAAGGAGGCTTTGGATATTTACGGAGTGGAAATCCTGAATGATTACGGTGCTTCCGAAGGGGCGGTTTACATCAATGAGAAAATGAAAGAGTCGCTCGGTCTGTCCGATTCCGACCGTGAGATAGAATGGTATGAAGGATATGGCGTAGAACAGATAGCAGGGGTTATCAAGAACTTCCATAAAGGGAATATTCTTGCAGATATAAGGGAGTTTGCCATTTATCTCAAGGATCCGGAAAAAATGAAGAATCCTGACTATGTCGTCAAGACTGACGGATCTGATGATGCTGTCAGGAAAATCAAAGAAGCCCTCGCCGAGATCATCACAGACAGAAACGACATTGACTGGGTGGTGCAGAATCTTGAAGAGGAAGTTGCATCACAGTTTGAAGAGGAAAGGAATGTCCTTCATATTGTGCTGATGTTCACAGGAATAGCCCTTCTGATTTCAATATTCGGATTCATAGGCCTGTCGCTCTTCTTCATCCGTCAGCGCAGAAATGAGATTGCCGTAAGAAGAATTATGGGAGGAAGCGTCCGCGAGGTCATCTTGCTGATGCTCACCAAGTTCTGTGCTCCGCTTTTGGTGTCCTGTCTTGTGGCCGTACCTATGGCGTATTATATTTCGGACAGATGGCTTCAGGACTTCAGCTACCATATCCCGCTCAGTGCCTGGATTTTCATCCTTGCCTGCGTGGCATCCCTCGTCCTTGCGGTGCTTTCCGTGCTCTGGCAGACTGTCCACGCCGTCCGCCGCAATCCGGCTGAAGGTATTAAAACAGAATAGAATATAAATATGAATAACAAATAAATACAAAACATTATGATTAAAGTAAATGACCTGTGCAAAGTGTTCCGCACAGAAGAAATTGAGACAACTGCATTGAACAATGTATCATTTGAAATTGGCGACGGCGAATTCGTAGCAATTATGGGCCCGTCAGGATGCGGCAAATCAACCCTGCTTAACATCCTCGGCCTGCTCGACAACCCGTCTTCAGGAAGCTACGAACTCCTCGGTCAGGAGGTTGCGAAACTCAAGGAAAAAGACCGCACCAAATTCCGTAAAGGCAACATCGGATTCGTGTTCCAGAGCTTCAACCTCATCGACGAACTCAATGTATATGAGAATGTCGAGCTGCCTCTGCGCTACCTCAACATCAGCGCATCAGAACGCAAGGAGAGGGTGACCGCCATGCTAAAGAGGATGAACATCAGCCACCGCGCCCAGCACTTCCCTCAGCAGCTCTCCGGAGGTCAGCAGCAGAGGGTTGCAATCGCCCGCGCCGTGGTTTCAAATCCGAAACTGATTCTCGCCGACGAGCCGACAGGAAACCTCGATTCCAAGAACGGCAAGGAGGTGATGGAGCTCCTTCAGGAACTCAATGCCGAGGGTACTACAATCGTAATGGTAACCCACTCACAGAGAGACGCTTCCTGTGCCCAGCGCATCATCAACCTCTTCGACGGAGAGATTGTCAGCGACGTTCAGAATGAGTTATAACATAAATATTGAAGCAAGGCACTGTCGGGAGATACTGCCTGTTTATACAAACTATTGAACCAGATATTAATGAAAAGTTTTTTTGCGATACTGAGGAAATACACCGTTGCGATGGTGATGAATTTCATCGGACTGACGCTTGGCTTCACGGCATTCATGGTCCTGATGGTCCAGGTCGGATACGAGAGCAGCTTCGACAGGAACCATCCTACATCCGGCCGGATCTACCGCGTTGACAAAATCGGGATTGACAAGGATGACATCTTCCGGAACATTCTTCCACGCGGATATGCCGACGACATCATCAGCTGCTCGCCCCACATCGAGGCCGGAAGCATCGCCTGCCCCTTCCTCAGCAGCATTGTTTTCAATGTAGCCAGCAAGGACGGACGGCTAACAGAGCCATTCGAGGGCAAGGTCAACCTGGTCTATCCTGAAGTTTTCAAGGTTTTCGGCGCAGAATTCATAGAGGGCAATGCCGATGCCATCGCAGATATGCAGTCCGTCGCAATCCCTCTCTCGCTTGCCAGGAAACTATTCGGCAATGAATCCGCCATTGGAAGAATCATCTCCCACAACGAGAAATATCTCTTCGGGGCGGAAAGAGAGCAGAACCTGGTCGTAGGTGCCGTGTACAAGGACTTTCCCGAGAACTCACAAATCTGCAACGACATCTTCCTCAATATCGGGGATCTTCAAAAAGGCTCGTACGGAGGAGCGAACTTCTGTTGCTACCTCCTCCTCGACAGCCCTGGTAACAAGGAACTCGTGGAGAGAACCTTCAATGAGACAACGGATTATGAAGACAGCGAATGGCTGACCGACATTGAGCTGACCCCTGTGGAGGATATATATTTCGCCGATGCGGGCAGCGCAATCTACAAGAACGGAAGCCGCAGCCAGATGTGGATATTGATATGTATTTCCATCGTCGTTCTTCTGATTGGAGGCATCAACTACACGACATTCTTCACCGCCCTTGCTCCGATGCGCGTAAAGAACATCAATACCAGGAAAATATTGGGCAGCAGTGTGTTGAACCTCCGTGCAGGCCTTGTGTCTGAAGCGGTAGCCTTCAGCCTTACAGCATTCGCCCTGGCTCTGTGCATAATATCTCCAATCAGTTCGGCCCTTGCAGCAGAAGGACTTGTGGATATGCCTTTCAGGTTCCCGCAGCAGGGATTACTTATTGTCATTTCTGCATTTATGGCACTGATTATCGGCATCATAGCAGGTATATTCCCGAGCATCTACGTCACAAGTCTGCCGCCGGCATTTGCGCTGAAGGGAGATATGCAGTATTCATTGTCAGGAAAGCGTTTCCGTTGGGTAATGATGGTACTCCAATATGCCGTTTCATTCGTACTGCTGATATTTGTGATATCGCTTTACCGTCAGAATGAATATTTAATCAGCCGGGACAACGGTTTTGACAAGGACAATGTGGCCGTGGTGAAAATCTCCCAGAGCCAGTATGCCAGGAATGCAGGCTGGCTGAGGCAGAGGCTTTCGGCAATGGACGAGTTCGAGGACGTGGCCTATTCGATGGAATGCATGGGAGGGCAGGATGTATATAGCACTTCTACATTCAATTTCAATGGCAAGCCGTTCCGGACATTTGTCTTCTATTGTAGTCCTAACTTCTTGAGAGTTATGGGGATACCAGTTATCGAAGGCCGCGATTTTCTGGAGTCCGACAAGACAGGAGGCTGCGTGATAATCAACAAGGCAGCAGTTGACCAGGGCATTGAAATGGCTAATGGCGGGGCTTTGGACGGGATTGAAATCATTGGCCGTACGGGAGATGTATGTATCAATTCCCTCAGACAGGAAGTATCCCCCGTATGCTATATCGCTCTCCCGGATGGATATGCTTCATTGACCTGGGCTTACATCAGGCTCGCAGACGGCTTCGACCGGAGGGAATGCGTGAGGAAAATCAATGAAGTCCTGCTTGAGATGGATCCGTCTTATCTGTTCGATGTCAAGCTGTATGACAATATTCTCGGAGAACTTTACAAACCGGAAATCAAGCAGGAGAAGATTGTTTCGCTTTTTTCTCTTCTTGCTGCCATTCTCGCGCTGGTGGGAATTTTCGGCCAGGTGCTGCTTGATTTGCAATACAGCAGGCGTACCATTGCCATAAGGAAGGTTTATGGAGCGGACAACAGTCCTCTGATATGGGACTGTCTGAAGAAATATACCTTCAAACTGCTTTTGTCGTTCCTGATTGCAGTTCCTTTGGGATGGCTTGCGATCGTCAGGTGGCAGGAAGGTTTTGCTGAGAAGGTGGGGATTTCGAGATTGGAGTTTGTCGTTGCCTTCTTGATGATTGCGGCGCTTACTATGGCTATTGTGGTCGTTATGTCCTGGAGGGCGGTCAGGGCCAATCCGGTGGAGTCGCTACGTAAAGAGTAGATCTCTCCATGCGGCCTACGGCCTTAGTCGAGATGACAGAGAATGGAGATTTCTCCATTCACTTCCATCTGTCATCTCGACTGGAGGTGCAAAGCACCGGAATGGAGAGATCTGAAAAATGAAATAATTAATATAAAGAACAATGTCAATAAGAAATTTAACAGGAGGAAAAAGTTCGGCAGCGGCATCGCTTCTGAATATTTTAGGAATGGCGATGGCCTTCGCCGCCCTGTATATCATTATGGTCCAGGTCAATTATGACCTTGGATACAACAGGAAAATCAAAGACTCCGACAGGATCTATGTCGTAACGATGCCGGACTGGTACACTCCGGGCAACTGGATGCCATGGATGTCGAGACCGCTTTGCGAGGCGGCCATAGAAAACGTTCCATGCGTGGAATGTGGCGGAACAGCTGTTCTTGGACGAGATATGACCCGGCTCAGCCGCGAGGAAGACGGAAGCGGAGAATTCTACATCAATTTCGGCAAAGTGTCATCGGGAGCATTGCAGGTCTTCAATTTTGAGACAGTGGAAGGAAGCATCGAGGACCTTGCACCGTGGAAAGACCTTATCATATCCGACACAAAGGCGGAGGAACTCGGCCTGCACGCAGGTGATGTCCTCTACAGCCGTGGCAATGACGGAACTGTCAATCAGTACAATGTGAAGGCCATATTCAGGCATTACCCTTCCAACAGCGACCTCAGCGATTCAGACTGCATAACCAACATAGGTGGTGAAAACATTGAAGAGTTCAGCGAGTGGAGCTACCCGTATTTCGTAAAACTCCGTTCGGAGGAAGACAAGGAACTGTTTGAACAACAGGCATTTGATTATATAGTCAAAACCTTCCTCAATATGGCAGAGGAACAGGGGGAGGAAGTCTCTGATGAGGACTTGGAAGAAAGTAAGGCAAGACTCAAAATCAAACTCTTCCCATTTGAGGATATATACTTCGAGAAGACTCTCTCCAGCCCGGGCAAAAGCGGCAGCAAGACTACCACTTACACACTTCTTGCCATCGCAATTCTCGTGATAGTCATAGCCTTCATCAATTTCATCAATTTCTTCTTCGCCCTCGTGCCGGTGCGCCTGCGTTCCGTGAACACGAAAAAGATACTCGGGGCATCGAGAGGAAGACTTGTGACTGGCATTGTCTGCGAATCCGTTGTGATGATTATCATTGCCCTTGCCTTGGCGGCAGGTGCCGTCAAACTGTTCTGCGGCAGTTCTCTGGCCTCTCTGATTCCTTGCAGCGCATTATTCTCTAAAAATATCGGTGTGATGGTCTTCACTGCTCTCGGGGGCGTTATCCTCGCTGTGGTGTCCTCGCTCTATCCGGCCCTGTACATTACATCCTTTTCTCCGGCATTCGCCCTCAAAGGAAGTTTCGGTACGGCATCAAAAGGCAAGGCGTTCAGGATAGGACTCATCGGATTCCAGTTCACAGTTTCTATCGTGCTGATAATCTGCGCTTCTTTCGTGACAATGCAGAGACAGTACATGCTCCATTACGACATGGGATTCGACCGCAGCCAGCTGCTTCAGGTCTATACTTCGTCAAAGATTGCCAATATGAGGAAGACGGCGACATCAGCTCTGAAAACCAATCCAGAAATAAAGGACATAACCTTTGCTAATGGAGATATAGTCTCGAACTACAGGATGGGCTGGGGAAGGCAGTTCAAAGGCGAACAGATCAATTTCATGTGTTATCCAGTGCAGTGGAACTTCCTTAGTTTCATGGGAATAGACATAGTTGAAGGAAGGGATTTCATGGAAAGCGACGAAATATGCGAGAACGGCGTATTCATCTTCAACGAGGCGGCAAGAGACAAGTTCGGCCTTACCCTGGAAGACAAGATGCAGGGCCATCAGGGCGAAACTGAAATTGCAGGAATATGCAAGAACTTCAATTACAAGGCTTTGTCGGAGGGAGTGGAGCCTTTCGCCCTATATGTTTTCGGAAAAAATTCCTGGAAGTCTCTCAATACCCTCTATATCAGGACTCAGCCAGGAGCCGACATTCCGGTCCTGATAGACTGGATCAAGACTCAGCTGAGCGAAATGGATCCGTCAACTCCAAAGGATAATTTCGAGGTATCATTCTTCGACAGCAGGCTCGACTCCGAATATGGCAGGGAGAAAAAGACATCACGGATCATCCTGCTGTTCACTATATTGGCTATAGTAATCTCCCTGATGGGAGTCTTCGGTCTTGTGATGTTCGAGGCAGAATACAGAAGGAAGGAAATCGGCATCAGACGTGTCAACGGAGCAACGGTGAACGACATCCTCGGGATGTTCAATGCGAAATTCGTGAAGATCGTGCTCGTATGTTTCGTCATTGCCGCTCCTGTCGGATGGTTCATAACGGACAACTATCTCAAGAACTTCGCATACAGGATGCCTGTGTACTGGTGGGTATTCGTACTCTCCTTGCTCGCCGTACTTCTTGTCACCGTGACCGTAGTTACCCTACGCAGCCTGTCTGCGGCGCTCTCTGACCCGGTCAAGTCGCTCAAAACGGAATGACAGGAATGGTTTCCTGCTGAAATCACAGATACAACCCGCCGGCTGTATTCCCATGAGGAATCAGAGGGCGGGTATTGTCTTCTCCATGCGGGTGCCGCGGGAGCCTTTCACGAGGACCACAGCATCTGTCAGAGGTTCTTCCTCAAGGTAAGCCTTGAGCTGGTCGGAAGAGTCGAAATGCTTCCACGAAGCCATTTCAAGCAGGCCGGAGCCTTCAGCTTTCATGCTGTCCAGGGCCTTGCCGAACTCCTGTCCGACGAAGCAGACCTTATGTACTCCGAGTCCGAGCACTTTGGACGCCACTATGATATGCTCTGCAACCGATTCTGTTCCAAGTTCGAGCATATCTCCGAGCAGAGCCACCTTCCTGTCCGCTTGCACCGATGCAAAATTGTCCAGGGCCGCAGCCATGCTCGTCGGATTGGCATTGTATGCATCCACTATCAGCAGATTTTTCCCGGTCCTTGTCATCTGTGAACGGTTGTTTGATGGAACATATGACTCCACTGCCTTGGCAGCATCTTCAAGGGAGACTCCGAAATATCTTCCCACTGCAATGGCAGCCATGACATTGTCTGCATTGTACGCACCTGCAAGTTTGGTATCCACTGGGACTTCCCCACCTTTTCCGTCAGGAATCCTGATTCTCAGGAAAGGATGTTCAGGAGAAGCAGTGAGTATGGTTGCATGCTGATAGTCAACGCCGTACGGCTGTACGAGAGAGTGTGGCCTTTCAGGATCCGTATGGAGATTGCGGTCTGCTGCCATCTTGCAGAGATATGGATTGTCCGCATTGAGGAATACCCTGTCGGCCGTCCTGCGCAGATAGTCATAGAGTTCGCCCTTGGTTTTCATGACGCCCTCGAAGCTGCCGAAGCCGAGAAGATGGGCTTTGCCTACATTGGTTATAAGACCGAAGTTCGGAAGGGCGATTTCCACGAGTTCGTTTATGTCTCCGGGGTGGCTCGCTCCCATCTCGATTACGGCAATCTGGGTTTTCTCATTGATTTTCAAAAGGGTCAGAGGGACTCCGATATTGTTGTTCAGATTGCCTTCGGTGGCAGTCACATTATATTTCACGGAAAGAACCTGACGGATAAGCTCCTTTGTCGTGGTCTTGCCGTTGGTTCCTGTCAATGCAATGACCGTCAAGGGTTTTCCATCGACAAATGTCACCGAGCGATGCCAGCGTGCAAGGTCTTGCAATGCCTTCAAAGTGTTCTCCACAGGGATAATCCTGCATTCGCCTTCGGGAGTCCACACATAATCCGGGACATCGGCTGAAGGCTGGAGAGTCGCCATGGATGCGGCTTTGGAGGTGGCATCAACTACGGCGAATGCCGCACCGGATTCAAGGGCTTTCAGGGCATATTCGTTGCCGTCGAAGTTTTCGCCTTTCAGGGCGAAGAAGAGTTCGCCGCCTTTGAGCGTGCGTGTGTCGGTGGTTACCTGGCCGTTGCAGCGGCGGTATATTGAGTATAGGGCATTTGTGTTCATATTGTAATAATTTATCGACCTGTGCTGCCGAAACCGCCGGCGCCACGGTCAGTGTCGTCAAGAAAATCGACTTCTTCCCATTCGATACGCTCGTATCTGGCAAGGACAAGCTGAGCTATCCTCTCACCGGGATTGACAGTGAAAGGCTCGGAAGAAAGATTAACAAGGATGACCTTGACCTCTCCCCTGTAGTCAGCATCTATTGTACCCGGAGCATTGAGGACAGATATCCCGAACTTGGCTGCAAGCCCGCTCCTCGGACGCACCTGAGCCTCAGTGCCTTCCGGCAACGCCATGAAAATACCGGTAGGAACCATAGCCCTCTGGAGAGGCTCGAGAACAATTGGCTCCGTTATATTCGCCTTCAAATCCATTCCTGCAGACATGAGGGTCGCATATGAAGGAGAAGGATATTCCGATTTGTTGACAATCTTGACTTTCATTGATAAAATAGATTCGTATGTTTGTTTGGACAGTTGCAAATATAGTCCATTTTTGGTCAAGTTTTCAAAATAGAGAGAGATTATCACATGGAAATTAGTATATTTGGATTTTGTTATGTACTATCATCTGCATTAAAAGAAACTGTGCAGACCATAAATGACCCATAATCATGAGAATAAAGAAAGGATTCATCCTCCGCGACATTTGCGGCGAGAAGATTGTTTCGGGAGAAGGACTCGAAAACATCAATTTCAACAAACTTATTTCCCTGAACAGCACGGCAGCATTCCTGTTTGCCAAAGTGGAAGGCAAGGAATTCAGCGCTGAAGAAATGGCAGACATGCTCGTTGAAGAATATGGCATCGACAAGGAGCTGGCTCTCAAGGATTCCGCCAATCTCTGCAATGCCTGGGCTGAAGCAGGAATAGCGGAATAAGCCATGTTCAGGAAAGAAACCGTCGCGGCACTTTCAGTAGCCGCCTTGCTCGGTATATTCTATTTCATACCGGAGTCATGCCTGAACGGCATAATACCGGAAGCCGTGACATCGCACAGGACCGGTGGTCCTCTTCTGATACTTGCCATATCCGGAATCTTCCTCCTGCCCGGACTCATGACTGCAGCCATGACCTGCTCCTTCATAGGAGACCTCTGCGGTTCATACGGATGTTTCATCGGACAGATGTCAGCCTTCGCGGCAGCCCACCTGCTGATGGTCATATATTTCATAATCAGGCTCAGGAAAGGAGGAAGGGGACGTAGCCGCAGACAGAAATCATTCATCTATCTCGGAATCACCGTTGCGGTCTGCCTGTTCATATTCGCAGCCATATCCATTGTCCCTCACGCCCCGGCAGGTGTCATCAGGACAGGCTGTTTCATATACGCATTCCTTATCTGCTGCATGCTCGCGACCGCACTCATGCAGCGCAACGGAATACTTGCCGCAGGAGCTCTGCTCTTCGTGTTCTCGGACATGATTCTTGCATGGAACAAATTCGTTTCTCCCATTGAATGGCAGAAATATCTGATAATGGTGCCTTATTACGGAGCCCAAATGCTCATCTGGCTGAAAGTCGCTGAAGACAGGTACCGTCAAGGCCTGCAGGAACGCTGAACGGATCAAGCAGGCTGTCGATGAGAACGGCGGCCTCCAGCCTCGAAACATAGTCGCTCGGATTGAATTCACCCAGTCCGAGCGATTTCCATATATCAATGCCGCATTCCCCGTCAAGCCCTGCCATAGTGCAGATTCCATCGACAAATTCTCCCGCACTGACCATGCCTGTGCCCTCGAAAGGAGATTCAATACCAAAATCATCGAAGAAAAGTTCATCCGCCCTGAGAGGGTCGCTGCACCTGAACCATGTTTCATTTGACCATCCTGCATTGCGTCCCTCCCCTCTCATGACTCCTGAAGCTCCGATTCTTTGAAGGGCAGCGAAACGGGAATCCGATGGAGAAAGGTCCAGATACGGCATCAGATAACATCCGCATTCAAGCAGAATCCCCTGCACGTGGCGGACTTCGACCTGCGACACGTCCTTCCCGGCAATGACTGCCGACGCCGCTGCAGCACCTGCAGCCTGACCGAGCTGCATGACCACAGGCTGGAGCCTGGTGGCACCGTTCATTATATTGGACACGCTGATGGACTTCTCTGCAACTATCAGATTCTCAACATCTTCCGGAATCATAGAGCCATATGGGACACTGAATGACGGAACAGGATAGAAATGCAGGTCAGGCAGATTCCTCCAGTCAGGATTCCTGAAATGATGGTGATCCACGGCATAATCCCCGACGGCAATCCCTGTCCTGTAATATGGCAAGTCATATTCATAAGGTCTTGCCGCCGCATCGATGGTGAAGAAAGCCCGTCCATGAATCCTCCTCGACTCCCTGTGATACGGGATCATTGCAAATCCGTCCCCTGTCGGGAACTCATCAGTACACAGTCCAAGATTCTTCATTCCGAGAACCGTCTGGATGAAATAAACGAAGCACTCCGTGAAATGCTTTGCCTTCATGTATTCTTCATGGCGTTCATCCTCATCGGCCTCTATGACCTGCGCATATCGGTCATTCCCCCTTATGGGCCAGTTAATCATATATTTACCATTCTGGAGAGCCCCATAAGAAATCATCTCCTCCGGTTTCCACAAAGTCTGGAAAGCAGTCTGCGGATTATTAAGAGGATTGATTGCACAATTGTCAAACATCAGGGAATCATAGCCACATGGACGGGGCAGGGTCATGTCGGCATCTTCTCCATAATCCTTCAGAACGGCAACGAAAGTCATGTCCTGAATCACATCATTCCCCTCCTCCGGGGCGATATTCTCCCCTGTGAATGCCCTGGAATCCATGCCGACCTCATATCCGGCCCCGCATGCAGCCGCGACATCCCCGAGTTCCGTGCAATCTATCAGGACCTTTGCCCTCACTTTTTCCTTATTGCCGTCGGGTCCGGTCACAACGACCTCCCAACCACCATGAGATCTGCTTATCTCCCCTATCCGCGCACAGCGCCTCACCTCGAGACAGTCCTTGTATCTATCTGTCATTGAATCGAATACCTCCGCCCCGACATGTGGTTCGAAACATATATTGCTCACCCAGCCCGTCTTCAGGGCCTCATATCCACCGTAGCGTACGGCAAGCGAATCCACGAATTCTCCGAACAAGCCTGAACGGAGACGATAATTCCCATCAATGCAGCTCACCCCGGCAGATGTCAGCATGCCCCCCAGCCATGGAGTCTCCTCAACTATCATGGTCGAGACCCCCATCGAAGCCGACTGGATTCCAGCACATACACCGCTCGCCCCTCCGCCGGCCACAAGCACATCAACAGTCCTGACACACGACAGCAAGCAAGAAGCACCCAATATAATTATGCTTTTCCCAAAACATCCGCCCATATTTATAAAAATTTTTAATTATTCGGCAAATATAAATAAAATTTTATCATACCTTTGCAACACCGACAAAATTGGACGTAATCGGACAAACTACACTAAAACAAAGAAGAATGGCCAACGGAAACAAAAGAATTCTTTCAATAGACGCCCTCAGAGGGCTTGCCGTAGTGGGCATGGTCCTGTGTGCATCAATAGGTTTCAATTCCGGTCTTCCTGCATGGATGTTCCACGCCCAGACCCCGCCTCCGACCTACGCATTCAATCCCGACCTGCCGGGACTTACATGGGTGGACCTGGTGTTCCCGTTCTTCCTCTTCCCACTCGGCGCGGCTTTCCCTCTGGCTATGAGGAAAAAGTTGGAAAGAGGGACAGGGCGGTGGAAGGTATTTCTCGGTCTTGTTAAAAGATGGGGCATCCTCACATGCTTTGCACTTGTCCTCGGAAATTCCTATGACATAGCGGCTTCGACGCGTCCGGCCTGGAGCGTAAACCTGTTCAGGATAGCTGTATGGGGCGCTTTGTTCCTTTCTTTGGTCAGGATTGGTGAGGCATCTCCTGAAGAGTCAGGCAAAGGAATCGGAGGATGGCTGAGGAGAAACAGAGGGAAGGTGGTCAATTTTGCCGGACTCGCAGCTCTGGTCGGGCTCGGCTTCATCAAAACAGGATGGTTCGGAGTCGGAATCGACAAATACAACAGCGACATCATAATGATGATTCTTGCCAATGTTGCTCTAGCCGGGGGCACTATATGGATGCTGACGATGAACAGGCAGGGACTCAGATGGCTGATATTCGGCTTTATAGCAATGGTGAAGGCTCTCTCTTCATATTGTCCGCAAGTGCTGGATTTCATACCGGAGTGCAGTGCCTGCGGTTGGTTCTTCAAATGGGAATATCTGCAATATCTGCTGATTGCAATTCCGGGATCAGTCGTGGGGGATGTGCTTCTCGAGAATTTCCGCAGAGGGAAGGAAGGGACATTCGACCGCAGGAGCGCGTGGGCCGGTTTCATAGCATTGGCGGCCATGGTTTTCCAGCTATGGGGGCTGTACACGAGGAATGTGGCGGCAGATCTTGTCGTCAGCATCATTCTCGCAGCATGTTTTGCGGCTCTGACATGGAAAAGGAAGGACAACCTGACAATCACCGGAAGCTTGGGGTTCATCTTCTTGATTGCCGGTATCGTTTTCGACCCTGTAGACGGTGGAATAACAAAGGATTACTGCAATCTCTCCTATCTTTTCACGACATGCGGAATGGCGGCGCTGACCAATTCATTCTTCATAATGCTTGAAGGTAATTTCAAGAAGGGATGCAGGATTCTCGTCATGACGGGGCAGAATCCGATGATAGCATATACGGTGACATCGTTCCTGATCATTCCTGTGATGAGTCTGTGCGGAATCATGGACGGCCTGTCAGCCCTCACCGTAGGGTCAGTATTCTGGGGAATGGCTCAGGGCATTATCCTGACTGCTTTGATGACAGCTGTCACATGCCTGTTCACCAAGGCACAGGTTTTCTGGAGAAGTTAAAGCAAATACCATGATAAGAAAAATGATTTCAGCCTGCGTCGTGCTTGCATGCATGGCCGGCACAATGAGCGGAGCAGTGAAAGGCGGGGCGACCGCAGATGCTTCAGATGCCAGATTCGAATACACCGGGCGTACTCTCGTGAGCGGGGGCGACGTGTCATACGACTGGAGCGGTGTGTATGTAAGGGTAAGGTTCACAGGTACCAGACTGACTGTAAAGTGTTCATCTTCAGGAGACACATGGTTCAACCTGTGGAAATCACATGAATTTGCACCGAGGGAGGATTCAAAGTTCCATGTCATTTCAAAAGACACTACCCTCGTGCTCGTGGAAGGTCTCAAGAAAGGTGAGCATGAAATCATCCTTCAGAAAAGGACCGAGGGCGAACAGGGTATGGTGACTTTGCACTCGTTCAGCTGTGACGGGGATTTCCTTCAGAGCTGCCGCAGGAAGGACAGACATATAGAATTCATAGGTGACTCATACACATGCGGTTATGGTACTGAAAGTGAATGTCGTGACGATCCTTTCGAGGCTGCCACTGAAAACTGCAATCTTACGTACGCAGCCATAGCATCAAGGTATTTTGATGCCGACTTCAACCTTGTAAGCCATTCAGGCCAAGGGATATGCAGGAACTATGACGATTTCCGTCCGGGGTACAACATGCCGGAAAGATATCAACAGACATTCGACATGAATCCTGATGTCAAATGGGATGCCAAGTCGGCTGCATATGTTCCCGACGCAGTGGTTATATATCTGTGTACCAATGATTTCTCGACAGGAAGACAGCCGCATATCGAATCTTTCGTGGACAAATACTGCCAGCTTCTGCGTTCCGTTGCCGGGAATTACGGAGAGGACATCCCCGTGCTCTGCATGGCATCCAATGCCAATCCGCTCTGCGCAGACTATATCAGGGAAGCCTGCCTGAAGAGCGGGCTGAAGAATGCGGTATACATGAGCCTTTCGAAAGGAATCCACAACGAGACATCCGAGCTCGGCGCCAGCTGGCATCCCAACTACATGGGGCAGAGGAAAGTGGCAAGCTGCGCCATTCCATATATATCGACAATCACCGGATGGGAAATGAAGGCGGCTGAATGACAGTCGTCTCAAGCCAATTGCCTCGCGGGTCTTCGGAATATCTATTTGGGTAATCCGAAGACCCGTGACAGTTCATCCATCTGCTCCATGGTCATGCCGTCAGGTTCAAAGCCCATGTTCTTGGCACTGATGTAGATTTGGGCTGCCTTGTTGAGCACATCCACCTGGTCGAAAGCTGACATGATGTCCGTATCGACGGCAAAGACTCCATGCTTCTCCCACATGACTACATCATAGTCGTCATCAATGGTCCTGATGGTTGCTCAGCAAGTTCGACACTTCCCGGGAGCATGTATGGTACCATGCCGAGTCCTCTCGGACAGAATGCCTTTGTCTCCGGTATCATGGACCATAAAAGCTTGGTAGCCACATCCTTGGTTGAAAAATACCGGCTATGGGTCAGAGCGACTAGTTCTATCGGATGAGTGTGGAGGGAGGCGCGGTAAGGCGAGCCTTTGGCAAGAAGGTAGTCGTGGATGCTGAGATGTGAGGGGAGTTCCGAAGTAGGCATGACAACAGAGTCTGCAACGATTTCGTAGTGGGCGCAGTCACCGGTAATCCGGATTATCGATCCGTTGGCCATAGGGTCACGTGCAAGGTCGCGCATCCTCTTCTGGGTTCCTTTGCAGTAGAACCAGCAGCCTTTCAGATGGGGAAGAACCACACCTATGGGAATAGGATCGCTCAAAGCAGGCATGGCCCTCATCTGATCATCTGCATGTTCGGTAACGTTAACTGTTATGTTTCCGCCGTTTCTTTCGGCCCACCCTTTAGTCCAAAGGTAGCCGGCTGTTTCCGCGACCTGCCATACGGCATCTTTCAGTGCAGGTCTTCCGTCGAGTATTGACATAATTTTTATTTCATCAATTCAGGAAGGAATGAGCTGAAAATCAAGACCGTAATGCACCCTGCCAAGCGCCCCGGCCCGGACAATCTCAGAGAACAGCTCCTGGGTATTGTCATCCATGATAGTCACATGGTCGGAATCCCAGCGGATAGGACGGCTTACATGGAGCATCAGCTCCGGAACAAAGCACAGCAGGGCAGAAACCTTGTCAGCAGGGACCTCGGTAGGATGATAGTGCCCCGTATCAATGGTTGGAATCTTGCCGTTCGCGGCTGCATAGGCCGTATAGAAATCATGAGATCCCACGGTGAAACTCTCGAGACCAATGCCGAAGACCTTGCCCTCGATGCAGTCCTTCATATGATCCTTCTTCTCAGCGAAAATGGTGTCCAAAGACTCCTTCAGAAGGCTTCTGTACATGAAATGATTGACTGACACATCTTTGCACCCGTCATGCACCCACAGGTTCATTATGCACGGATCGCCCTGGGCCTTTCCCATATAATCGGCGATGTCACGGCATCTCTTCGTATGCTCAATCCAGAAATCACGGATGGATTTGTCAGGATTGGAAAGTGAAAGGTTACCGCTTTTGGGATGAGAGAAAGAGGTCGAGTTGAAATCCAACTTGGTGTCATTCTCCTTCGCCCAGTCAATCCAGCTCTGGAAATATTCGACTGCCACCTCGTCCCTGTCCACCACCTTGCCCTTGAAATCCCCGTAGATTTCGTGAAGGTTTAGCCTGTGAGTGCCCGGAATGAGACTCTTCGCCTTAAGGATATCCGCGCGAAGCTCATCGATGTTGCGAGCAGCTCCGGGATAGTTTCCCGTGCTCTGGATTCCTCCTGAAAGGGCACCTGCCTGAACCTCGAATCCCTTCACGTCGTCGGCCTGCCAGCAATGCATGCTGAGATGGAAGTCCTGGAGCTGTTCCAAGACTTTTTCCGTGTCTATGCCATAGGCTGCATAGCGTTCTTTCGCAAGCTCGTAAGCCTGCCTGATTCTTTCGTCTTTCATTATTTTACAGTATTATATTTTCTTTGTATTTCCTTGAATGTCAGATATTCATCATCACGGACGACGGTAGGAAGATATTCCACGAGCGAGGCGGAAGCCGCGGAAATCCGCCTCATCATGCCGAGGGTCGGGCACAATCCGGCAGCCTTGGCCTGTACGAGGGCGTTTCCCATTGCGGTGCACTCAACCGGTCCGCAGATTACCTTGACCCCGAGTGCATCGGCAAGATACTGCATCAGGAAAGCATTGCGGGAGCCACCTCCTATTACATTGAGGGTCTTCACCTTGGAAGGAGACAGCCTGTCAAGTATCTCCACAACCTGACGGCAACGCATGGCGAGACTCCTGAATATGCACCGGCAGTATTCAGCCGGAGTAGAAGGTGCAGCCTGCCCCGTCCTGAAGCAGTATTCATCGATTGCTTCCTTCATGCAGACCGGATGGGCGAAACATTCCGCATCTGGATCTATCAGAGAGGCGAAATCAGTGGTGCCGGCCAACGCCACGAGATCTGCTGTCGATTCAGGGGCATCCTTGAAGGACTGCCTGCACTGCTCGAATATCCACATGCCGCATATATTCTTGAGGAAACGGACAGTTCCGTCCACTCCCCCTTCGTTGGTAAAATTCTCCCTGAAGCTATCTTCCGATATCACAGGAACTTGTGATTCAATACCCAACAGTGACCACGTACCGCAGCTCAGGTATGCGAAATCCTCTCCCCTGGCAGGAACTGCAGCGACAGCCGATGCTGTATCATGGCCAGCCACGGCAACCACCTTCACAGGACCGAGACCGACAGCCTGCATGACCTGAGGCGACAATGTGCCTGCCACCTCGCCCGGACGTACCATCCTCCCGAACCTCCCGCGGTCCAGTCCGAGAGCCTCCAGCACCTTCGGATCCAGGTCTCCCGTCCTGGCATTGAGAATCTGGGATGTGGAAGCCACGGTATATTCGCAGACTGCCTCACCTGTAAGCATATAAATGAGAGCATCCGGAATGAACAGAATCTTGTCAGCGGCCTGAAGTGCCGTACATCCGTTTACTGCGAGGGTGTCAAGCTGGAAAACGGAATTGAAGTTCATGAACTGGATGCCGCTGCGCCTGTAAAGTTCCTCAGAAGGCATCTTGCTGAAGAATCTCTCCTGTGCCCCGTCAGTATGGGAATCACGGTAGCAATATGGCAGGCCAAGCAGTTGCCCGTCCTTACCGAAGAAAGCAAAGTCGCATCCCCATGTATCTATGCCGATGGAATCAATTGCAACACCTGAGTCAGCCACCTTCCTCAAGCCTTCAAGAACCTCGTTGTACAGATGTGGCAGATTCCAGAAAAGGTGTCCTCCGAGCGGTACAATCGGATTGGCGAACCTTGTAATTTCATCCAAATGCATCCTGGTTCCGTCGAAACTCGCAAGCATCGTCCTGCCGCTTGTCGCCCCGAGATCAACCGTGAAGAAATTTCTAACAGACATTGGTCAAAAGTTCTTTTTAAATGTGTCATTACAAATTTAGGATGTCCGTAACCCATGGACACTATGTTTTTTGTAAATCATATTCATTTATTGACAAATCATGCATTCAGGACAGCCACAGGCAGGAAAATCCCTGCTTTTTGCAGAAATTTCTCAAAAAGCAGAAGAAAAATTTGGAAGTAAAGAAAAATTGCGTACCTTTGCAATCCCAAAACGAAAAATGGTCGGTTCGTATAACGGTTAGTACTCAAGATTCTCAATCTTGCAATAGGGGTTCGATTCCCCTACCGACTACCACAAATCAGGCCGGCTGAACAGCCGGCCTGATTTTATATTGTCAGTCTTCTGAATCCAGTTTAAAGATTTCAAGTAAGATATTGTGGCTAACTATGCTCCACCATCCTCACA
>JBJEBN010000015.1:0-4182 GCA_051870095.1 Candidatus Cryptobacteroides sp.
GGGATGTCCTTGACAACCACACTTCCGGCACCGATGGTGACATTGCTTCCTATGGTCACTCCCGGAAGGATGGTCACAGAGCCTCCTATCCAGACATTGTCCCCGATAGTCACAGGTTCCGCCCACTCCCTGCGTGAATTCCTCTCGACAGGGTCCGTACTGTGGCAGGCCGTATATATGCTCACGTTCGGACCGATGAAACAGTCATCGCCTATAGTGACAGGGGCTTCATCAAGAACCGTGAAATTGAAATTGGCGAAGAACCTTCTGCCTACTCTTATGTTGCAACCGTAATCGCAGAAGAAGGGCTGGTTTATGAAGGTGTCCTCGTCGCTCCTGCCAAGAAGGCCTCTGAGAAGTTCGTTCCTCTCCTTGAGCAGTGTTGGCTTCAGCCTGTTGTATTCCCAGATGCTGTCTTTGGTGGCGTTGAGCCTCTCAAGAAGGAACGGATGTGCGGCATCATATACCTTGCCGGAGACCATATCTTCCCACACCTGAGAGCCGGTATCATCTCCGTCACCGGCATTTTCGATAGTTCTGAGCAAATCCTGAGCTCTCTGGTGTCCCAATGCTGCCGCACGAGAGAGGAGGTCCTTCGCCTTCACAAGATCCTTATCAAGGCAGTCCCCCTCCAGGAAACGTTTCCCCACGGAGAACATCGCCTCCGCATCGGAGTATATATAGTCGTTGTTACAGTCCATTATGATGCAGTTATCAAATCAACTTGCAAAGGTAATCAGTAATCTCCGATTAGCAGCCATTTCCTGAGAAATTCTCCAGGGTCTGCTTTTCGCATTTTGGAAATAATAGCAGATGAATATGGACTAGATGGAACAGCGTGCACTTTGCCGGTAGCTTTGTATGTTGTCAACGAAAAATTCGTTGAATACGCAATGTTAAATGGAATTAAGTCCGGTATATAATCAGTGTCAAAAATTGTTATGTACAAAAATAAGAAATATCCTCAAGTCCTACAACTTATCAATACAGTCTGTTATTACCTGATCTTCATCCGTTCTGAATCCGTCGTCAAGTGCCCAGTAAGGAAATCCTTGTCAAATCCATTCGTATTACCGTTCTCGTCAACTATAGGCCAGCCCATCTCATTTGATTCGACACTCCATACAAAGCAATTACAGCTGATTTTATCAAATTTCTCATATTGTTAATTTTATGATTGAATATAATATCCATAAAAACTTGGTAAAATTAAAAGAAAATTTTAACAAATCAGCATTTGAGGCTGACCATTAAGTCTGTCATATCGAGCGAAGTCCGGAGGACGTAGTCGAGATATCTGTTGATAATCAGCAATTTCTGAAGATCTCTCCATGCGCTTCGCTTAGTCGGGATGACATTTTTAGGACTTTTTTGGTCAGCCACCTCAATTCCGTGAAAACAGAGGCCTAGTTTAATGGACGAACAAGCCTAATACCCTGGGAATGGTGAACGTCGAATCCATAATAATCGGTAGAGAAGTTGGTAGCGCTGGAGAAGCGCATTACTTTATGTGTAGAGTAAGGATCTCCACCTCTATTATAATGACCATAATATGTGCTAGACCAATAGCATCCATTATCCGTAAATTTATCATAACCATTGTATGAATCGGAATAACCTCCTATCGGCAGGAAGATTGATGCTCCATTATTAGTCACCAGACAACCTTTTACTCCATCCATATCATTCATCTCTTTGCAGCTTGAATCAAGGGATACCAGTTCATTCATTTCTGCTTCTGTAGGGAGACGCCACTCGCTATCCCAGCCATCAAATGAATTCTGCCAAGTCTTCTTTGAGTAATCAGATGGTTTCACACTTCCATAGTTCATATCTGCCCAAGCTACACTTAACCCTATGTCTGATGCCTTCTTCCAGCCGGTTGTAGAAGAGTACTTGGTTTCATCTCCAAGCGACAGTTTGATTTCATAAGCCTTTGCAGAGAATGTTGACTCCTTGGTAACATTACGGGTGTATTCATAATAAGTGCCGTCTGTTGCGATGACAAAAGCTTTCGGCGTGTATGTAACGGCACCAATGGGAACCACCACGAATGCATCAACAGGAGTAGCAGTCAATTCTGCCGGGGTAAGGAAGTCTGCCTGATAGTCTCCGGCCTTGACCGCCTTCAAAGAACCGGAACCGGTTGCCTTGAAACGGAGAACTGCTCCAAGAACGGTATAGGTCACATCAAGCGACGCTGTTCCTTCCATAACGTCATTTTTCACAGCCACCATCGGAAGATAACGACCATCAAAACTTCCCGCTGACGGGTAGTTCTGGTACTTTTTTACAACAGGGTCAGCATATGCCGAGCCATCAATTACGGCAGGATATATAACTTTTATGTGGCTGTGCCCTGACGGTATGATTGCTGAGAACTTTCCGTTCACCACCTCAGCAGAAGTGCTTGTGCCATAATTTATGCCATCTGAGCTGGTCCAATATGAAACCATATCCCCATCAGTCCAGTTGAGCCGGGCTGTTTCATCAAGAGCAGTCTTTGTCTCTGCTGCAGGAACAAGCTTTACTGTCGTCTCCCAGAATGGAGCCTTTGTGCTCTGGGTATCTATCTTAGAACAAGAAACTGCGGCAATTGCAGCAGTAATGATAAAAATACAAATGTTTTTCATGGCAAATTTATTCTTCAATTTCATTATAACCTGATTCCCAGTCACTCTGGACAGATCCACAAAGTACAGACTCTATCTGGACAATAATAACATTGGCCACAGGTGGCACATAAGGTGATTTGTTTATTTCCATACTCTACTATTGGCGCGCTAACCGACGCACCTGCGGTTTTAAAATAATATTTGATAACTTGATATTGAAATTAGTTTGTGATTTACAAAATGTCCTCACAAAATTATGAATACAGGGACGGCATACCGTGTCATATCATAAAAACATATTCTCATATCAGCAAAACTCTTATCTTCAAGTTTTTACGAAATGTACAATCAAAGAATATTCGTATATTTGCATTCAAGAACTTGAATGACATATATAATGGCTACACTCATATTCTCTTCACTCCCTATGTTCGTCTGCGGCTTCTGGGCTGTCATGATTGCATGCAGCCTGATATTTGATGGACGTAACAGAGGATATCTTATGCTGATGCTTTTTATGGTGATGGCAACATTGCTCTATGCCGGACACTGCGCTTTCCTCAATCATTACTATAGCAATATGCCTCTGCTGGACAGCACTTACACGTTTGCCAACCTTGCCGTATACCCGATGTTCTATATCTACATAGTCAGTATGACCTCGCCTGAGAGTCACCTGCGTCATACGTGGTTGTATTTCATCCCGTCTGCTTTAACGGGCACGATGGTTTCGGCAATATACATAATGATGTCACCCCAGGAACTTGACTCCTTCGTACACATCATTTCTTACAATGAGAACTTCGGCAGCGGCACGGGACTTTGCAAGGTTATGGGCTATGTCAGATTGGCGGCAAAGGCAATATTTGCTATTGAAGTTGTAGCAGTTCTTATTGCCGGAACGCGGAAGATTTCCGCATATAACAAATCCATTGATGCGTATTACGCCGATGCCGAAGGGAAGAAACTGACCGTGTTCCAGTGGTTTATATATATATTTACGGTTTGTTCCATCGCCTCCTTGATATTCAACTTTCTCGGTCGCTACCGCTTCGGTAGCTCAACCTATGTTATGGCGATTCCATCACTCATTTTCTCATCATTGTTGTTCGGATTAGGCTTCATCGGTTTCAGGCAGTCTTTTACTAAAGATAATTTCGAACAGGAAGAATCGGCAGATGACATTGCTCCGGAGAGTGCCCCCCCGTTTACGATCAGGAGAAACCCTTTGTCGAACGCATTGAAGAAGTTGTCACAAAACGGCAACTCTATCTGCGGCACAATCTGAAAATATCTGATCTGGCAGCAGAATTATGCACCAACCGTCTGTATGTCTCTAAGGCTATCAATGAAGAAATGGGTATCTCCTTCTCCGACTATATCAACAAAAAGAGAGTAAACCATGCCATTCATCTGATGCGCACCAATCCACAGATGACTATGTATGAGATAGCTGACCTGTCCGGTTTTTCATCCGACAAGTCGTTCTACCGGAATTTCAAGAATATTACAGGCAAATCGCCCAAAGAAATCCGTGAGACGGATGTGGAATGTGAGTAATTTTATG
>JBJEBN010000016.1:0-74308 GCA_051870095.1 Candidatus Cryptobacteroides sp.
TCCGACAAGGAAGCATCAGCGCCTCCACTCTTTCCGAAAACGATTCTCAAGTAATCCTTGAAAGTGGACGGCTGTTTTCCATATACCGGAGACTCCCCTCCCCATTGTGCCCAATGCTCGAATCCGAATATGAAATCCACATTCCTGCCGAGTGCGGCTTTCAAGGCTATCGACTTGTTGTGGAGCAGTGTATTCTTGACATATCTATTGTCAATCATCTGATAATGAGCATAGTTGAGCTTAATTCCGAACCAATGCCCTTTCTCGAAATAGATCCAGTCGGTCCTGAAATTGATGCCGGTCAGGTTGCGGGCGTTGCCTGAATATATGATATTTCCTCCTGTCAGGGAAAGGTCACCGAGCTCCTTCTCACGGGGAGCCATGCCGACATCGAGGCGGAGCATCTTCCAGCCTCCTGAGACATAGAGCCGGTTCACCATGGCTGTGGCAAGCTTGGGGGAATATGCATTCTTCTGCGACAATGCTCCGGCGAAATCGCCTTCAGCCTCGAAGAAGAAGCCTTGGCGTGACATGTATTCTACCTTTGCGCCGGCCCTGAGAAGTCCTGACGAGGTCAGGGGCAAGGTCCCCTCCTCACCGGTGCGGGCCCAGAATGGCACATAATCTCCTGTTCCATAAGCTCCCCTGACAGAAGCATTCACCGTGGTCTTCCAATTTCCGGCATAGGATAGCGTCGGGAGCAGCATCATGGCTGCTGTTATAAGGTATGTGAATTTTTTATTCATATTCATTCATTATTCAGATCTCTCCATTCGGCCTTCGGCCTCAGTCGAGATGATACGGTCGGGATAACACGGTCGGGATGACAAAACCTTGCAAAGATATCAAGAATTAAGCGAAATTTATGTAAGTTTGTGAAATAAAATAATATAACCAATGAACAATCATATAATTTCACACGAAACACTTACCATCGAACGCGTCAAGGAAATCATTGACAAAGGATTAAGGATTGAACTCGGCCATCAGGCAGAGGAAGCTGTCGTCAAATGCCGCAGGTTCCTCGACACCAAGATGGAGGACATCGGAAGACCTGTCTATGGAGTTACTACCGGATTCGGGTCACTCTGCAACATCACGATTCCTTCGGAGGACCTGTCACAGCTTCAGCACAATCTCGTAATGTCCCATGCCTGCGGTACAGGAGACAAGGTTCGTCCGGAAATCGTAAAGCTTATGCTCCTGCTCAAAATCCAGTCCCTTGCATACGGACACTCCGGAGTACAGCTTCAGACAGTGCAGAGGCTCATCGAAATGTTCAACAATGACATCCTCCCGGTCGTGTATCAGCAAGGATCGCTCGGAGCATCCGGAGACCTCGCACCACTCGCCCACATGTGCCTGCCGCTCATCGGGATGGGTGAAGTCTGCCATAACGGCAAGGTCCGTGAGGCTGCCGAGGTATGGAAGGAACTTGGATGGGAACCGATCAGATTGAAATCGAAGGAAGGACTTGCCCTGCTGAACGGCACGCAGTTCATGAGCGCGCACGCGGTTTGGTCAATCATAAACGCAGAAAGGCTGTCCGAATGGGCCGACAGGATAGGCACCATGTCTCTCGAAGCTTATGACGGCCGTCCTGAGCCTTTCCTCCCGCAGGTCCATCAGGTTCGTCCCCATCAAGGACAGATCGACACAGCAGCCCGTATCCTTTCCCTTCTGGAAGGCAGTCAGATTGCAGTCAGCACAAAGAAACATGTGCAGGACCCGTATTCATTCAGATGCATGCCTCAGGTCCACGGAGCTGCAAAAGACACTCTCCGCTATGTCAAATCCGTCATAGAGACCGAGATCAACAGCGCCACTGACAATCCTACCGTCTTCCCGGATGAAGACCTCATAATATCTGCCGGCAATTTCCATGGCGAACCTATAGCGATTCCGATGGACATGCTGGCAGTTGCTTTGTCAGAGCTCGCCAACATTTCAGAAAGAAGAATATACAAACTGATTTCAGGCCAGAGAGGGCTCCCGAGCTTCCTTGTGGCAAAGAGCGGAATAAACAGCGGCTTCATGATTCCGCAATATACGGCAGCATCCATAGTGAGCCAAAGCAAAGGGCTCTGCATGCCTGCAAGTGCGGATTCCATACCATCATCCCAGGGCCAGGAAGACCATGTGAGCATGGGCGCCAATGCAGCCACAAAACTTGTACGCGTGGTCGAAAATACGGAAAGAGTCCTCGCAATAGAACTGTTCAACGCAGCCCAGGCCCTTGAATTCAGGAGACCGCTGAAGTCATCGGAGGCAATTGAATCCATCCACAAGGCATATCGACAGGAAGTGCCGTTCATCAGCGATGACACTTACATGCATCCATACATAGAGAAATCCATTGAATTCCTGAGGAAACAATTGTAAATGAGAACTCTTTTATACAATATAGGGACCCTTGCAGGAATCCTTCCGGAAGGTTGCAGGATGCTCTGCGGCGAGGCTATGGGAGAGGTAAAAAGCATCAGCAATGCCTGGCTCACCATTAACGATGGCCTCATTGAATCATTCGGAGGTGAAGGCAGCCTCGGGGAATCTCCAGAGAATTTCGACAGGACAATTGATGCCGGAGGCGGATATGTCTTGCCGACATTCTGCGATCCCCACACCCACATTGTCTATGCCGGATGCCGCGACGGGGAGTTCCGCGACAAAATCCAGGGACTGAGCTACGAGGAGATTGCCGCAAGGGGCGGAGGAATCCTCAATTCCGCAGACCTGCTGCACCAGACCAGCGAAGAAGAGCTTTTCAGGCAGTCCATGGCCAGAGTCAGAGAAATAATGGCAAAAGGAACAGGAGCCGTCGAAATCAAGAGCGGATATGGGCTTACGACTGAGGACGAGCTGAAGATGCTCCGTGTCATAAGAAGGATCAAGGAAACGGTCCCTATTGAGGTCAAAGCCACATTCCTCGGTGCTCATGCAGTAGGAAGGGCATACAGGGGAAGGCAGTCCGAATATGTCGATCTCGTATGCAAGGAAATGATTCCTGCCGTTGCCGCAGAAGGTCTGGCCGAATATGTGGACGTATTCTGCGATGAAGGCTTCTTCACCGTGGACCAGACTGCAAGAATATTGGAGGCCGGTTCTGCCCATGGCCTGAGGCCTAAGATCCATGCTAATGAGCTGGCAGTTTCCGGAGGTGTGCAGGTGGGTGTAGAATATGGAGCGCTGTCAGTTGACCATCTTGAAAGGACGACGGATGCCGAAATCGAGGCACTGCGCGGAACCGGGACAATGCCTACCATGCTTCCGGGAGCGTCATTCTTCCTCGGAATGCCATACGGCAGGGCCAAGGATTATATCAGGGCCGGCCTGCCGGTAGCTCTTGCTTCCGACTACAATCCAGGGTCCTCTCCGAGCGGTGACATGCGTTTCGTATGGGCCCTTGCCTGCATCAGGATGAGACTCACTCCCGAAGAGGCTTTCAACGCATGCACAATCAATTCAGCATACGCGATGGGAGTGGAAGACATGCTCGGTTCCATAACCGTCGGGAAGAAGGCTTCACTCATCGTCACTGTACCCGTCCCGTCGCTGTCTTTCATTCCATACAGCCACCAAAGTCCGTTCATTGCGGGGATATTGCATCCCAAAGAATTGTAAACGACATCACCGACTTACAAACATGGCACAGGAAATCGAAAGGAAATTTTTGGTGGCCGGCGACTTCAAGCCGTTCGTAAAGAAAGCCACACGCATTATCCAGGGTTATCTTAGCTCTGTTCCTGAGCGCACCGTAAGGGTGAGGGTGAAGGGCGAAAAAGGTTTCATCACCATAAAGGGCATCGGAAGCGCAAGCGGTGCGAGCCGTTTCGAGTGGGAGAAGGAAATCCCTGTCGAGGATGTTCAGGAGTTGTTGAAGATTTGCGAACCGGGAGTTATCGACAAGACTCGTTATCTTGTTGATGCCGGCTGCCACACTTATGAGGTGGATGAGTTCTATGGTGAAAATGAGGGACTTACTGTTGCCGAGGTGGAGCTTGGTGCCGAGGATGAGGCATTCGAGAAGCCGTCCTGGCTTGGTGAGGAGGTTACTGGAGATGTTAAGTATTACAACTCCATGCTGGTGAAGAATCCTTACAAGAACTGGCAGTGATGGCATCGGGTGACAAGGAGCGGCATCCTCAAGGTTGAAGAAGTGTAATCTACTGGTTTTCAGCCTTTTCTCCTTATGACAAACACAGGCAGGACCAGAACGACGGCAATGATAGAGAAGACCATGCCTCCGATGGTTCCAATTGCGAAGTCAAACCAGAAAACTTCCTGAGGACCTTCGGAAAGGAACGGAATCAGTCCGAGAACTGTAGAGATTACTGTCAGCATTATAGGATTAATCTTCCTGCCAAAGGCTTTCAAATAACCGCGAATCCCAGCCAACCTTGCCTTTTGGCAGACAATATCCTTATATGCCAGCACGATATAGATTCCGGCATTCACAACGATTCCACACAGCATCACAAATGCAGCGAATCCTCCCTGATCAAAAGACAGATCCGACAATCCGAAGGTCATGAACAACCCGATGAATGAAATCGGAATCATGAAGATTACAGCAAGCGGAAGCCGGAGCGATTCAAAGGTTATTGCCAGCATCACGAAGATCACTGTCACTATCAGGAAAATTAACCAGGCATACTTATCCTTGTTCTCATCCCACCAGCCTCCTTGAGGGTTATAAGCCTTGTAGCCTATCGGAAGAATCTCATCATTCATATGGCCAACTGCCTTGTCAATGACTCTTTTCGACAGTTCATAACTGCCGATGAAATCAAAACATACATTTATCTCGTAAGACTGATGACTCTTGCTGATACTTACTCCTGAAAGCCTTTTCTCAATGCTTCCGATATCCTGAAGGGGTGCGGCTACATCGCCCATGCTGACCGGAGTATGAAGCACGTGCCAGTAGTCATACTTCTCTATTTCAGATGAACGAAGCACGACATCTGTCATCTCACCTCCCGTATTGACAGAATATATATAATCGTCACATAACTGCGAAGCCAACGCGGAATAATACTGATACGAATTGATGTCCGCCACTGCCATTCTTTCGAAATCATATTCCATATTGAACTCAGTCTTTGGCCGGCCATCCCATCCTGCGCCCCATACCTCTGCCCCGGATACTCTTCGGTTCTGAGAAAGATGTTCCACAAGATATTCTGCATATCGTTTCAACTCCTGATAATTGTATCCTTTGAGAGTTATTCGGTGCGACTTGTAATTTGTCACGATGTTGTTGTTGAATCCGTTGTCATCTATTCCATAAATCGACCAGTTCGCTCCACCGAAGTTTATAGCCATTGAAGTCACCATGGACTTAAGTTGAGACGGAAAAGCTGTGTCTTCATACTCAGGCTTGAATTCCACTGTAATCGTAGCATCCGCATAAGAAGAAATGGCTGTAGTAAATACCTTGATTTCATCAAACCCTGCAAGATAATTCTCCATCGACTTAACTACCTCGTTCAACTGATGTACTGTACATCCTTCAAGCATTCCGGCCTTTATGTACAGGGTCTTCTGCTGAGGTTCACGATAAAAGTTCGATCTTCCAAGCGCTCTATAAAATGCTCCGAAAGAAGATCCTGCAATCTTGTCAATCGTCTGCCTGTTGTCAGCATATGGCCTCCAGGATACAACTTTCTCCACACCCTTCTGCCAGAGATTCTTGTCAATCTTCTTCTCCATCTGTGCGGAAGTCGGAAGCACGCAAAAAGGCAGACCGAAGGCGAGAATGAACACGACAACATACACCCACCTGTGCCTTAGCCCCCATCCAATATATCTTCTGTAACGTCCTGCCCGTCTCGCCTGACGTCTGCGCTTTCTCATTGACGATACAGAAGCCGAAGTCTGCACCGGAAGATAATCCATCAGGGCAGGAATGAACAGCCACGATACTGCAAGCGAAACTGCGAGATTAAGCGAAATGACCCAGATAAAATCTTTCAAGTTTGCCTTCTCGCTCTGAGGCAGAAGCAGGACCATCATCAGGGCCGCTATTGTCGTACCCACAGCAGCGAGCAATGACGGGAAAGCTTTCCTGTCTCGGAAATGGGCATAATGGTCTATCATTACGATAGAAGTGTCTATTATGATTCCAAGAGATACGGTTATTCCGGCAAGGGTATAAATATGGATGCTGATTCCGGCAAATGCATATATGGCAAGTGCCGTCAGCAGGTTCACCGCAAGCGTAAGTACAACTATAAGCATATACCTCCAGGAACGGCTCACGACAAACACGAACAGCAAAAGAATAATGATGCAAAGTCCTGTTCGAAGATATATCTTGTCAAGCTCTCCTGATACATATTCGGATGAATCGTAAGCAATACCTGCCGTAATCTCTTCCGGGAATCCACGCTGGAGTGCCATCATGGACATGCGGACATTCCTGGCGACTCTAAGCAGATTTACATCGGAAGCCACTCCTACTGACAGAGTTATGGTATTGAGCCCGTTGACGCGATAGTATGATTCAGGAAGGGATTCTTGATATTTCCACTCGGCAATGTCCCTAAGATGAACAATTCTTCCATTGCAATTCCTGATGGGGATACTTCCGAAATCGTCTCTGTCATTCATGGATGTCAGTCTGACAACCATAGTCTCATTTCCGGCATCCGATATTCCAATCAAAGTCTCCGAATATGCATTCCTGAATGCTTCTGCTATATCTGAAGGGCTCACTCCTGCCGATACGGTCCTGGCTGCATCGAATGTTATCACCCAGTGATATGGAGTCGCTCCATAAAGTGACACATTATCCACTCCCTTTATAGCGGAGATTTCCGGCATTACGTGCTCACGGACATATTTCTCGATCTCCTGAGATGGCAGGCTTCCCTTTATCAGATAAGACAGTGCCGTGGTTGACTTCTGCCCCTGGGCATTATGGGATATAGAAGGATAGGACACACCGTCAGGAAGTTCCGGGTATATGTTCCTGATGGCTGAAGCGATTTCTAGACGGGCTACAGACAGGTCTGTTCCATTTCCGAATGTTGCCTTTACCCTTCCTTTCCCCTGATATGAATCCGATGATACTTCCGTATTGCCTTCTACACGGGAAATCACGCCTTCCAATTTTGATGTAACTTCAGCTTCTACAATTTCAGGAGATGCTCCCGGGTATGAAAACGAGACTGTTATGGTCCTGCTTGAAGAAGAAGGCTTATACTGAATATTCATCATAGGAAGCGAGGCTATGCCGATCACCGACAGCACAGCCATCACTAACAATACTGAGAATGATGATATCCGTCTCATATTCTATTCATCAGATTCCTCGACTTCGCTCGGAATGACAGAGTCAATGTCATTCCGACCGACCAAAGGGAGTGGAGGAATCTCATTCCTATGATATATCGAATAATACAACGCCGGCAGCACAAAAAGACTGACAAAGGTGCCGACAATCATACCGACAATAATCACAACGGACATCGGGAATTGCAAATCATCCCCCATGCTGCCACGCCCCAGGAAAGGACTCACGGCCAGAATCGTCGTGAGGGATGTCATTATGATGGCTTTTATCCTCCGGCGGCTTGCCAGGGTCACTGCCTCACGGAGTGCATAGCCTTCCTTCCTCATCCTGTTGATAGTGTCTATCTTAAGAATAGAGTCGTTGATCACGATGCCGCTGATGACTACAAGGCCGATCATCGACATCAGATTGATGCTCAATCCCATAATCCACAAAACAAGCAGAGACGCGAAAACGTCCACGACTATCTCCGACAGGATTATCACAGGCTGCAGGAGAGATTCGAACTGGGACGCAAGAATCAGATAAAGCAGCACAACAGCTATGATCAGAACAAGAAGGAGTTCCATCACCATCTTTCTGTTCGAGAACCACGAACCGCTGTAACTTACCTCATATCCGTCATCCTGGCTCACTACGGAATCCACTGCCGCAATCACTTCGGGAACATTATCCACATCCAGCGACACGGGATAGTAATTACCCTCCGCCCCGGACACCACTGTCTTGAAGTCCTCTATATATGTCTGACGCATGAGTTCCGAAACAGGGATCCTCACACCATCCTTGACGATATACTTCTCTGACAGGATCTCCGCAAGGCTTCCTGCATCATCTCCGGTAAGCACAGGGATTGTCCTTGTACCTTGCACGATGGAGAAGAGCCTGTTTTCATTAAGAGAGTTCCTGAGAACGGATGAGAGTTCCGAATATGATACATCATACAATGTCATCATCTGCGGATCGGCAATGAAAAGAGCATCTGTCTTGACAGAAACATCCTCTATGTGGACTCCTGGCAGTTCATCCCTGACCGCACCCAGAAGACCGCGCATTCCCTCCACTTCAAGACGAGGAAGTGACGCCGGCCTTATTCTGGCGACAAGAGGAGCCTCGCTGTCAGCGAACACTGCATCAAAGATATTTCCCGAGACCTCAAATCCATATACAGCAGAAGGATACCTCTCAGAAACAGCCTCTGCCATTACCGTCTTGACCTCTTCCAAAGCATCCATATCCTCGCAGCTCACATAGATCGAAGTCTCTCCTGTACCAAGTTCTCCGCTATGACCGAGGATGAACCTCTGCATTCCCACCATCGATGTGATCTGCAGACATTCCTCTCTGATCATATCCTCAAGAAAGGCTACCCTGCGCTCATTTTCGTCAATGCTTATCTGCTCGTTCCAGTCGATCGTCATTATACTCTCCGTATAGGTCATCTCCGGAAGTCTTTCCTTAGGCATCAGTGCAAAGCAGACCACGATTCCCACTACTGACACGGCAAGGATGCTCCAGGCAACGACTCGATGATCTATGAACCATCCCATTATCTTCTCGTCCCATCTGCGCAGAGGCTCATCAAAGTATATGCGCTCAAGCAGAGGATTGGCACGGAAGGACGGAAGCTTGCGATACCACCAGTAGTAATAAACCGGTATCACGGTAAGAGTGACTACATAAGATGTCAGCAGGACAATCGTCACGGCCATTGCCTGATCAAAGAAGAGTTCTCCGGCGATTCCGCTGACGAAGACCAGAGGGATGAACACGGCACAGGTCGTGAGCACAGAACTGAGCATAGGCCCTGCGACCTCCTTCGTGCCTTCAATGACTGCCGCCCTCAAAGTCTCACCTCGCTGCCATCGTCCTGTGATGTTATCTACAAGGATGATGGTATTGTCCGCCATCATTCCCACGCCCAGAAGAAGACCCGAGAGGGATATTATGTTGATGGACAGTCCCATCACATAGAACACGGCCATCGAGAAAATCAATGCCACAGGCATCGTCAGCGACACAAGCGCAGGGGAACGAAAATCCTTCATAAAGAAGAATATCACAAGGCAGGCAAGGATGATTCCTGCAACAATGTTCTGCACAAGGTTGTTGATCGAATACTCCAGCAGCTGGGTCTGGTCTCTTGTCACGGTGAACCTTACCTCCGGATACTCGTATGAGAAGTTTCCCATCATTGTATCCATACTCTTTCTCAGGTCAGCCATCCTCGCATCACTCTGCTTGATCACAGCCATACACACAGCCCTTTTCCCGTCAGAACGGACAAGTCCCGTCTTCTTGGCCGGCTGCTGCTCCACACTCGCTATGTCCTTTATCTGCATCACCCTGTCCCCGGTCCTGAACCAGATGTTCGCTATGTCCTCGCAGGTCGCGACACTTGAAAGGAACTTCACATTGTATCTGTACTGGCCGTCATGAATGGTAAGCGATCCGAGGTGGATGTTTGATGAGTTTATAACGCTCTCGAACTGAGCCTGGGACATGCCCAGCTGGGCAAGTTTGTCCTGATCCGGGATTATCATTATCTGATCATCCACATAGCCGCTGACATCCACCATCGCCACTTCTTCCTGCTGCTCCAGACGCTTGCATATCACGTCCTGCGCGAAGCGGCTCATCTGGTTGAACGCCTCTTCAGTATCCTCTACAGGAGTCATATTAATGTAGAATGCCGGTATGTCTGTAGCGCTGGCCTTCAGCACCTTCGGACGGTCTATATCAGGAAGAGAAGACATACACCTGTCGATCTTCTCGTTCACCTCCACAAACACATAGTCCATATCCGAGCCGTGGCTGAATGTCAGTCTGATTGCGCCGGAGCCGTCTCGTGACTCGGTAGTTATCTCTTCCACTCCGTTCACCTGCATCAGCTGCTGGCGCAGTGTCTTTACGACGCTTTCATCCATCTCGCGTGCAGACATCTGAGAAGAAACCGCCTGAACGGTTATGTAAGGGATATCCACATCCGGAATCAGCGACACAGGCAGAAGTCTCGTGCTCACAATTCCGAGCACGACCACCACCAGCATCATCATAGTCACGGAAATCGGTCTGTCCAACAGGGTCTTCAGCATAGCCTTACTTCTTTAACTGTACCTTCGATCCGTCTGCAAGGTTAAGATTACCCTTGACGATCACCTTGTCTCCCTCGTTGAGTTTCGCACCTCTGTCGGCGTTGGCTGTCACCACGTGCGAATCTCCGTTTGAACGTATGATGTTCACATAAGTCCAGTGTGCGACACCGTCATCCGTATAAGTGAACAGCACATCAAGATTGTCACGTACAACTACTGCACTTCTCGGAACCACCAGCTGCCCCGGCATCATACGCTCCACTATCACCTTCACATTCATACCGTCGATCAGATTTCCGTCATTACGGACTGTGGCACGGACAGCTATCTGACCATTCTTGTCAACAGTCGGGTTTATCTCGCTGACCTTGCCTGTGACAGACTTCGACGGATCGGCAAAAGGGATCACCCTCACCTGAAGACCTTTCTCCAGAAATGCATATTCAGACTCCATCACAGAGAAATCCACATCAAGACTGCTGTCATCAATCACGGTGCAGAACGGATCGGAAGTAGTCCTGTCATACTCCTTAAGCTTCAAGTCAGCGATCTTTCCGCTGTAAGGAGCCTTAAGAACAGCCCCCTCATAATCCAGCCTGGCTCTTTCAAGACTGTTCTTCGCAGAAGTATAGCCCGAACGCATCTTTGCCATTGCAAGGATGTTATCCGGCACGCTTGCAGTATCCTTGGCAGCATAGCCCTGACCGGCAAGCACATCGTAAAGTTCCAGTTCAGCCTTTTCCAGAGCAATCTGAGCTGCCTCCAGAGAAAGCCTGAGATCCCGTCTGTCCAGTTCCGCAATCACACTTCCTGCACAGACGCGGCCTCCATTGGCTACATTCAACTCCGACACGACGCCACTGCTTCCAAAAGACAAAGAAGCCCTGCGTCCTGCCTTCAGTTTTCCGTTCGACAGCAACTGATGGGCAAAATCAGTCCTCTCAAGCGTAACGATCTCCACCTCATTCACCTGGGGCACGGCAACGGCCTTCCCTTCCTTCAACTCATCTGAAGAAGGGTTTCCGCAGGCGGATAACGCCATAACCACACCCATAATAAAACATTTATTCAGCTCGCTTCTCATCTTTCTATCATTTCATTGACATCAATTTCCAAATCCTCGTCTTTGGCGAAGTCATACAACGTGTATTGCCGCAAGGTGAAATAGTACTCCCAGAAATTGCTCACATCGGTAATGTATTTCTGACGGGCAGTGTCATTTTCTGACTGAGCCGTATTCAGTTCCATCACGCTCGCCTTGCCGCTGCGGAACTTCTCCATCATAAGTTCATACCTTTCCTGTGCTATCTGCATCGCCCTTCTGGATACTGAGCACTGGTTACGCTGATTGTTGAACTGTCCCACAGCCGTGAAGATCTTCCTCCTGTAGTCATTCTCCGACTGCTGTACCTGAGCCCTTACAACCTCCTGGGCCGCCCTGGCCTTCTGGACCTTGCCTTTGCCCAGTCCCCAATCGAAGATTGGCACGCTGAATGACAGTCCCACAACTTCCTGATCAAGCAGATCTGAATATACGCCGCCAAAATCAGGAGCTGTCTGAGACAGACCGAAACGGGCATTCAGAGACATGGATATTCCTCTTGATGCCTTTGCCCGGGCCACGGAAGATTCAGCATTCAGCAGGTTTATTTCATTCTCAAGATTGAAGGTGGAATTGTCCAATGCCTTGGCTATCACAAAATCATAGTCCATCGATATGACAGGCAGACTCTCTTCAAGAACAGGGGTGATTTCAAAAGATTCGTCATATCCAAGGATGGAATTGAGACTCATCTGAGCCTCCCGGACCGACACGGCTGTCTCATTGATGGATATGCTGTCATTGAGCATGCTGAGCTCCAGCTGAAGGACTTCGTCGCGTGTGACGGAGCCCAATGACTGTCTTTCTCTGGCCACAGAAAGCATTTTTCCGGTATTGGCATAGTTGCTCACAGCAATTTCGTTGTTCATCTTTGCCATAAGCAGCGAATAATAGCACCGGACCGTATTGATGGTTATCTGTTCCATGGATTCAAGATACTGTCTCTTGCCACGTTCATACTCCTTCGGCTCTATCTTCCTGTCCCATTTGAATTGATTGTAGGAAAACAAGGGCTGGTTATAGGATACCGTTATCGGCTGCGAATACCATGTCAGTTTCCTATCCATACCGAACTGGTCAATACGAGACAGATCAGAATATACAGACAACGTGCCTCCTGTGAACGTAATGTTCTGCTTCACCTGGAGCCCAATGCTGTTCTGGAGATTGTATGCATTCACATATCGGAAACTTCCGTCCTCATAGCTCTGCATCAGAGTCAGGGACCTGTCGAAATTCATAAGTCCTCCATACAGATTGAACGACGGCAGCCGGCTCGCCTTATACGCACGATAGGCCCAGTAAGCCGAAATGAACGACTGACGGGCCTCCTTCGCCTCAACCGAATTTGTCCGGGCTGCACTTATGGCTTCTGACAAAGTAAAGGTCTGGGCAAAAGATGGCCATGATATAAATACCATCAATATAATAATTCTGCTACATCGCATGTCTTCTTCCTTTAGAACTTACTACTCCTATTATGTATTCTTCGGGCACCAGACCGAAATATCTGCTGTCCCTTGAATTAAGGACATTATCACCGCCGAAGAAATACCAGTTCGTCCTGAACTCATAAGATTTCAGTTCTTCTCCGGACAATGTTATGATATCATCTTTCAGCTGCGGCCATACGCCGGTCTCATAACGTATCATCTTGCGGTATGTCTTGAAGTCAACAGGAGCAATTTCTATCCTGTCGCCTTTCTTTGGAACGTATAACGGCCCGAAATCCCGAATTGTCCATTCTTTTTTCCGGTTCACCTGAAATGCCTTCACGACTACTCCCATTTCAGTAAGGGTGCTGTCAGAAGTATCATGCAAGATATCGGGATTGTAACCATAATGGATGTCTTTCCCCGTATCTGGATGAGAATAATACCCATTCTTGATATGTACAGTGTCTCCCGGAGCTCCGAAACAACGCTTCATATACACATAATTAAGCCTGAAGTTTATTGAATCATTGCATTGCGCATAAGGATAGTTCAGCATGACAACGTCTCCGACCCTGATATTTCGTAATCCCGGAAGCCTGAAAGACGATAATTGAGAGTCGTTCCAGTCCCTAGTCTTATATATCCTTCCTCCAAAAATCAGTTTGTTGACATATACAGCCTCGCCGTCTTCGAACGATGGAGACATGGACTCACCTCTGACAATGAACCTGTCACAGATACATATACGAGTGAATGCATAAACAACAATCAAAATGCTTGCTGAAACAACCAGCCAATACAGTATTTTCATAATCGACTTCATACCTACCTCCACTCGACTTCACCAGTATCTGCATTGATCGAGAAAATCCTATGCTGAACACCTCTGGACAGCCCCTTGATATAATAAAGAGTTCCTGACGGAAGATTCTTGACATCAATGAATATGTCTGAAGCAATATGGCTGGAATGATGCACCCATTCACCGTCATTTCCCCAATAGAAAATTTCGTAACAATCTCCCGGAATAATTGCATTTCCATCTCCGCGTCTGACATATTGTACACGGTCAATCTCAACCGGTTTGCCAAAATCAATGTATTCCTTGAGAATATTTCCGTCAGCACTGTAATATGTCAACGGATCATAGTCCGTAAGTGCATCATTCATCACTGGTTTCAGCCTGTTGCCCAGCTCATCAATGAAGAAGAGCTCAGCCATGTCACATTTACAGCCAACATCAGCACACAACCTCCAGTAACGGTACGGACTTGTTTGTGAAACCTGTTCAATCCCTGACGTGAGAGACCACTCAGGGAAAGACACCACTGACTCTGATTCGGCAAAATCCGTATTGTCCGAAGCTTCCACATAACCTCCCCGGAGTACATCATTTATTATGAAAACATGCTGAAACATAGGATATTTTCGCCATAAACGAGTATCAATTGTCTGATTGTCCTTTATTACAAAATCCATCATCTTGCCTTGTGCATCCAGATAGAATGGATGGCTTACCGGAACAAGAGCATCATTTACATAACCTAATACCATGTATGTAATCCTTCGGCCCATTCCCGTAAAACAGGCTTTTCCCATACGGGCTTTCCCCCAGGATACCGGTTTCCAGTCATTATTGTCAAAGACAGCAATATAGACATCCCTGCGGGCCAGATGTATTCCTTTCAGCAGAGGAACCTTGATGTCGGCAGTCTCCATATATTCTGCGGTAACATCCTTGAAGAACGCATCGGGGCACACTGAGGGAACATTTCCCTTGTGTCTCCGTATCAGTTTCAGATAATCTTCATTCGGAGAATATGTCCTTCGATATACCTTCGCAAATTCTGCATGTGAGTAATGTGGATAATCCGGATTGGTCGAGAACGGATTGAACATGCTTGTCTTGCCCCTGAGATTCGGAAACACACACCAGTAATGTCCATAAAGCCTGTCCGGCCATTGTGGGGTGAAATCTATACCTACCGGAATGCCTTTGCTGCGCATCACTCTTACAGCAACCTCCGCATACTCCTGACAGGTAGCGCCCGGCAGTTTGACAAATGTCTCAGGCCGACTTATAGGATGGCCGTATGAAGTGTGCATCCATTTCTGCTTTTCAATCATTGACTTCAGGGCATCATTCACGCGGCAGATTGCTGCACGCGGATTGCCTTTGTAATCATCGCAGACATTCAGTTCGTCAATATATCCTTTTGCAAAAGACTCAAGATCCGAACGCCAGTCATCCAATGGTTGTGAACTTGAGCAAGTATAAGGAAGAAGCCATTCACAGAATTCATCGAAGTCAAGATGGCCGGCCCATTTCCCTTTTTTCCACTGCATGAACGCTGTATCGATATCCTTGATGAGATATTCTGAAGTAATCATACGGCTATCGTAGCCATATCCTATCTTTTCCCCGTAAGAATCCGAGACTTCCCTGATGAGACGGTATGCATCGCCTGCACTCAAACCGGCGGAGAACAAGCTGTCCACTTCATTATAGTATTCCGTGTAACAACCGTACATGGATTTATGCCCGGGCATATTGGCAATCAAGAATTCCGCTGCCGAAAGTTTTTCCGCATCACCGCACTCACGATAATGTGCAAGCACCTCCTCTAGTTCCGCACGGTTTTCGCCGGCGCACTCCAGAGCGGCCTGCAAGTCATCGGTGCAGCCTGACAATGTCAAGGCAAGGCAGAGTAAGTTATATTTCCAATTGGCGAAGTTCATAATGTTCGTCTTCTCCCGATATTTCATTAATGATATAATACAGCCGGCCATCATAAAACGAGAACAAAGACGGGCTTCCCAATGACTCCGTCGTTATGCTCTTCAGATAATCTATCACACCATTCCTGAAAGAATAAATGCTATAGAAGCGTCCGGTCCTTTCTTTACATGCCACACAGAGCAGTGCGCAAAGACATATATTCAGCAACTTTCCGTTCATACTAATCCAATCTGCTTTCCGGATAGACAATTAGCCGCCTCCTCATTACTGCCATAAATCGTATTTCATTATTTTAGAAGCCATTGTTTCCAAATCCACGGTCAGAGTGTATAAGCAATTCTCATCTGAATTAACATAGAAATTCCCCAATGGAGTATCTACGATATATGTATACATATATTCTCCTTCCCAATTATACACATCAATTTCATCAACGAAATAAGGAGGATAGCCGTTATAATTATCCGGGACATACCTACCATTGACAATCTTGCTTTCTATAGGAGCCAAATATATTAAATAATCAGTCACACAGGCATATAAACCAAGTTTGCATCCGGACAAACGCCGCCAGTTAATCCCATCTTCAGACATTTTATATTTGGGGAACTCATCATATATTATCATTTCATTTGTGCCAACTGCCGCAGTATCCAATATCACAGCATATTGTCCCTCTCCTGAAGCATATAAAAGTTTATTCCCTCCGGCATATAAAGATGAATTAACATATATCATCTGCTTTGATATCAAACTTCCATTATACTTGTCGTCCGGCCAAAATTCCAATGGCGAATAAATTCCGTTCACCCCATCAAATTTCATCATCAGATTCCGAGTATTGAAGTCTCCTCCTAAAAACAAATATCGGCCATCATGCAACACATCAAAGTCATTTCCCACCAACAATGCTCTTTCTGCACTTTTTCGTTTCCAAGCATCAGCATTCTTAATGGCGTTTAATGGTATGGATACAAATTCCGATATGCCTATTGGGGTATATGACAAGACATATAAAGTATCTGAATGCGACTTCACATTTACAGAGTGAACTTCTCCCGGACCATTTCCTATCCGCAGGAAATCATATGAAAAGCATGTGTCTGAATTGAATTGGTATGCAGTTAATTTATGTGTCTGGGAAAATCCACTCGTAATGATTAAAGAATCACATGCATAATGAATTTTAAAGACAGAAGCATCACCCACCAAATCAACCTGTTGGCCTATTATTGGTATATACTCCTTGCTTTTTTCTTCGTCGTGCATTATACAGGATGAAGAAAAAAGCAAAAGAGTAAAGAATATTACGATAACCCTACACATTTTTCATTCCCGTAATACTGGACGTAAAGTAATTACCGCTCGCATCCTTTGTCAAGAATGTACAGACACTTACCGCTTGAATGCAAGGTACGGAGACAACATTCTCCCCTGATGCCAGTGCCTCCACATTTGCTTCGAAAAGCGAATCAGACTCACTGCGTGAAACCATTGCAACCGTTGCAGCGGCCGCTACGACCAGAGCCGCAATAGAAATGATAATCTTTTTCATAAAAAATAAGGTTTAAATTAATAAATATTGATATAGTTAGTGCATGACGCACTGCTTTTTCAAAGAATCAAGCTTCGCGATACATTCTTTCTGCATCCGTTTCATCGGAAGTACTTTTTCGTTCACATTCATTCCTCGCACCTGCTCTCCGATTTCCACAGCCTCGGAATCCCGGCCCTGCCTTATCATCATATCCATCAGCAAATTCAACGGATAGATGCGGGACGGAACCATAAAATGCGCAAGAAGATACTCCCTTTCCGCCCCGTCGAAATCCCCCATAGCTTCGAGATTCTTTCCTATTATATTGTGGAACATCGGATCAGAGGATATCTTGCTTCCCTGAAGAAGAATCTCATTGCTTTCCTGAAATCTGCCGGTTTTATGGAGCGAATAACCCAAGTCATACAGATAACGGAAGTTCTCACATAGCTCGTCATACATCGGAGACAGGTCCTCTACGGCATCTTCATACAATCCCAATGTCACCAGATACCTGACATTTCTCCAATTCTTTTCTGCGGACGACTGAATATTGACAGCACTCAACGGATATGAAAAGAAAGAAAACACACACAATGCAATCAACCCGTATGCAAAAGGAGAGTGAAATCTCAGTAATATTGAAATCAATAGACCAAGCACAGCTATTACTCCCGACATTGCAGGAACGCCATATTCAACTCCTATCTTCAAATATTCGTTAAATGCATACTCTGGGCATCCTGCCACTTTTGAGATAATCTCAGGCCGTTGCTTTTCTGCAAAGTATTCAGCTTGCGTTTCTCCATATATTCCAAGCACCGTTCCTCTCCCATGACCTGTCCAAGGTTTTTTGGCAATTGCCCTTAATTCCATATTCCAGATATGGAACCGGCCTATGGCCGAATCCTTTTTCAAGAAGAAAAAACCTGATGCGGACAACAACATTACTATAGCCAAAATAACGCTCTTAACTTTATTATTGAATATCCATTGCCTTAGATTCATTTCCCGAAATCCAAATACAATTGAAGCCAACCCCAATGAAAGCCATGCAGCTCTGCTCATTGTTGCAGGAAGCATTACAAGACATACGAAGCATGAAACAGACGAAATCATCACCAGGAACTTGTCGAACTTTCTTTGACTGTTCTTCTCTCCAAAAGAATAAGCACCAAGAATTGCTAACATTATCGCCAGCACTCCGCCATAAGGCCCGGGATTGGAAAAACTACCGGTAAGAGCAAAACCAGCATTGCCCGAAGGAAGTTTTCCAAACAACTGCAATACCCCCTTGCCACCTTCATACAACGCAAGAACATTAACAATGAGTATCGAAACGCGAAGAAACATCAATTAAATATCTCAGGGTATGCAAATCTAAAACTCATATTTTATTATAACCTCATCTTCTGTTTGAGAGAAAGATATAGCATATATACTATTATTTTTTTCATCAACTACAAACGAACGTAGTAGTCCTTTAATCACGAATCCTTCTTTGTATTTACCATCATTAGTAAATTTCAATATATAACAATTATTGTCACTGTCTAACATTCGTTCAGAACGAATTCCCCAATATAATGCATAGATATACTCTCCACTTGAATACAGAGCTCTATATCCTCGCATAGTATCTGAATTCTCTTGACTCTTAAAGTGAGTGATGCCATCTGAAGAATTGGATGCGGTTATCAAGTTAGAATCATATCCGAAGTATTCTTTTACCAGACAGAGTTGGCCATCTATATTTTGGTAAAAAGCAAGCCAGTCATTATAAACTCCTGCCGCAACAAAAGATTGAGTCTGTTCATCTGCACATATAAACGTCTGGTTTTTCAAAAAGAATTCAGGACTTCCAATACCCTCATTATCACCAGGATATACTCCAAATATTTGTATGATATTCATTTCACTATCAAGAAGGGCAAACATCATATCTCCGAATGTTCCATTTGCCACATATGAATCTCCAATCATCGCAAGCGAATATGCGCCCATATTAGAAAGATGCCCAGCATCAGCAACACCTTCTAGTGTTTCTTCAGACAACGACAATGGATTATCATACCTGTATGAAGATATTACTCGCTTGACACTATCGTATATTTTGACATGTCTGTCTGTTGAATTAAAACATAAGGTTTCTATCCTAATATACTCATTAGGCCCGTTTCCGACATTTAAAACTCGCTGACACTTTAGGTCATTAAGCGAAATTTGTGTCAGATGCTTGCCATCATACTTATCTATGATAAATAACTGATCTTCGGCAAGATGTATGCTTCTAGGATTTAACAGTGGCAATTCCGTCTGGAGTCTTTCGCCACTTATCGGTTTCATAGCAGAAAAGTCAAAGCAAACAGCATCACTATTACTTCCCGTACATGCATTGACAAAAGCATATACGGGAATGAATATAAACCGGAAACACTTCTTCATAATAGCAACTAATCAAGTGTAGTCGATATGGTTAGTCTCTGTAGAGATAAAATGTCCCTACATCAACAATGATAAGCGTACAGCAATAAACATTCTTATCTGTACTGCATCCACCGCATTTTGTCACCAGGTCGGACTCACCAGATGATAATGCATCAACATTCGCCACAAAAAGCGAATCAGAGTCGCTACGTGAAACCATCGAAAGCGTTGCAGCCGCCGCTACGACCAGAGCCGCAATAGAAATGATAATCTTCTTCATAAGATTTTGGTGTTAATTGTTAATGATATCTGATTGTATAAGAGCTTTCTGGAAAAGTCCATATAGTCTTTCACTCGCAAGCGGATTTCCCACGAAAACCGGACGGTTATGAGTTCCTATTAAAAATTTGTGAAACCGCAAATCGGGTGGTATCAATGAGTTATGCCGGCAGAATGATCCGTTTACATCCACATAAACCGGGACCGGAGGGTTCGCCATCATAAGATGAAGTTTCACTTCTTCAATTTCATCTATGCGTGGAGAAAATATAGTCAGGACGGAGAAGCCGCTGGTATCTGCCATCTCATACAGAGGATTGTTTTCCGCCAAATGAGCTATGCGACACGATGAGCAATCCAGAGAATCGTAATAGATTATAAATTTATCCCCTTTAACAGTCTCAAGATCAATCAGTTTAATCTCACGATTGTAAATGCTTTCCAAATCATCGGGAATTACGATCTCGGCCTTTATGAAATCCATCATCATCCTCTTCACTTTCCGGCGTTCCGTGCAGGATGTCATACTCAGGCATATCAATATCAGCCAAACGAATAAAAAGCGATGTCTCATAGCACTATGAATCCAAGCCTCTATAACGAGAAATCCCCAATGTAAGTATCAAAGTTATCGAGCACTAACTCAATGTAATATTCTCCGGAAGTCAATATACTTCTGATATCCATGCTTACGTTCACGAACGAGGCATCGAACAGATTCTGAACCTGACCGCCATCAGTTACATTGTTTACTGTAACGAGAACATTTCCTGAAACTCCATTAAAGAAAATATGTACATAGCCATTCAAATAATAGGCATTGATCTCTGGAGTTAGACCTCTATGGAGATTCTGAGAAGTATTGGATACAACTATCGGAACAGCCTTTGTATTATCCTTTTCCTCATCACACATGACAGAAGCTGAACCTACTATGCAAGATAAGAATAACAATGACAAGCAAGCTACAAAATATTTTGAATAACCCTTCATAAATCAAAGTGTTTAGAATTTTATTGCAAAGATACAGGCATTCATAAACACTTAACAGAAAACAGGCCTAAATCAGCCTTACAAAACACACAATTAACTAATTATAAATCAATAAATTATGCCTTGTGTTAAATTATAAAATCTAACACAAGGCAATTAAACAGTCATAAAATCCTAATTATCAAACAGTTGCCCCCCCCGAACAATAATCCATCTTGTAAGAATAATGAATAACATTAATATATTCAATCAATTACGAGAAGCGGGACAGTATTTGAGTGGCGATATGAGAGTCAAGTGATTTAATTTCATTTATCAATCGATACTTTTTCACATATATATTACCCGTGGAGTCCCCAGTGAATACACTTATAGTCTTTGCTGAAAAACCCGAAAGCAAGAAACACAGCAGCCTGAAGTCCATTTCAGACAGATTGGGCAACTCTGATCTTATTGTTTTCATCACGCCATCCAGATGCAAATTGAGAATGCTTTCTAATTCGTGAAGAAATTTTTTATCCGTACTGAAACGTTCTATCTCAGTCTTCACCTGTTTATAGATGGCATCTTTATCCTTGCGGCATCCATGCGTTTCATAGTACACACTACACAGTTTATCCAAGAATTTATATTGTTTCGAAAATAATTCTGCGATAGATGCCTCCATATTTCGGATATTATCATCTTTCCCATCTATGACAGACATCATAGCAGCATTCTCTGCTAAATTCTTATCAATGTCATTTCTTAAACCCTCGACTTGCTCGATATATTGATCAATCTCATTGTTTTTCTTTTCTAACTTCCTTTTGTAGGATATAACGATAACACATAAGGTCACCATCAATAAAGTAATAAGCAAACCTGCAATAACATATCTGCTTTTTGCCTGCAATTCAATGTAAGATGCTTTTGTCTTATAATATTCTGCCTGAATGTATTGTAACGGCTGTTGCAAAGCGCTGCGGACCAATGAATCTTGAATGGCAAGAAGCTTTTCATGAGCTGCCAGTGCCACGTCATCCTGACCTGATAATTGATATACCAGATACTCCTGATGATATATCGTTGCACTGTCGGTTGCAGAAATTGCAGCTGTCCAGGCAGAATCAAAATATCGTTGGACCAGGGCAGGACAATTATCCATGGCACTCTTATATGCCAAAGACAAATTTCTGATCAAAGAATTCGGACAAGATGCAGCATAATTGCTATTAAGCAAATCATTTAATGATTGAAAATCACCCATTGCTTCATACAACATACATAACAGATCACAAGCATAACCGGTAAGATAATCATTACCGGATTGATATGCCCATTCCATAACCTCTTTTATAGGTGATTCAGCAGCGCCATAATTGCACATACGCAAATACAAATGCCCGATATCCAGAGTCGTATAGTACTGGTGAGGCAGGCTGCCTGCTTTTATATAATAATAAGAGGCTTTCTCGAAAGCAGACAATGCATCTGCCAAGTTCATTTGTTGCTCATATAGTTTTCCGAACTGTGCATAGAGAAGCCCCTTCTGAAATTCAGTTTCTGAAGCCTCGATTAACTGTTCTGCCTCTATGAAAGAGAGCATTGCCTCAGGATACCTTCCTGCATTCTGTTGGATGCGTCCCAGATAATAATATGCCTTGAATAATTTTTCTTTATTCCTGACTTTTGAATAATAATCTACAACTGAAAGCATCAGGGAGTCATCCGTTTCATCAATAAAACATTTATCCTTAGCTTGTGCCATTAGTAGATTATAATGATTCTTGCAAGCTTTTCCTCGGATACGGCTTTCATCAATTTCCGACAATGCGACCAAAGCACTATCCGGGTATTCGTTTATGTATGCATCAATCGTATCAAGAGCAGTTTCATTTTCCCTGAAACTACAAAAGGTCAATGAAACAATCGATGCAAGAGCAACAAATATCAAAACCAATCGTCTCATATCAATTCAAAATAAGTTGTCACTTTTGTTAAAGATTACAAAGATAGTAACAACAAATATCACCGCAAAATCAGGAAGACTATTGCCAAAAGCGATAGAACATTTTGTCACTTTCACGATTCTTGCTATATTTGCGATGTATGTGCTGTATGTGATATTGTTCTCACCATTAAGCGGAATGTTATTTGCACTGATATGACTGACTTTGAACGATTGAATGACATTAACCAAAGGATTTGGGAGCAGGGATTCACTTCCGGCAATTTGAAAGATTTAGAAGCCTTATCGGAGGATATTAAAAATGGAGCAGCAGTATTTGAACGAATTCCATATGCGCAACAGTCAGGCCTGTCTAAGGGATCAGAGGTCTTGTGCGCAGCGTCCATTATCTGTAGAGGATGTCCTCGCACAGAGTCGGAGACTAGGCAGATCTATGATACGGATGACCTCTTCGGCGAAGGTCGCATACAAGAACATCTAGTAGAAAAATGGGCTCGTCTTTCCGGTAAGTGGATAGACAAACCTGAATCATATCTTGAAGAACTGTGTCAACTTCATGACAGAGGTACGGAAAGCGAAGTCTATTTCGATATAAATTATCACCTTGTTTATAAACTGATTTCACTGAAGCACTATAATGTGCTAAGATTGGCCTTGGATAGAATCATTATCCATAATGCATTATTCCCAGAAACAGCATTAACCGTAATTGGATTTGCGCATGACCGGAATAATGCTTTCGTTGTGGTTGTCCAGCAACCATATGTATCAGGTGATGCAATCAATTCTGATGAAAGGATGTCTTTCATGTATGAGATGGGATTTCAGGACGCAGGTATGGACTACGGTATGCATCTGAACTACAAGACCGACGACCTCTATGTCGGAGACTTAAACGAATTCAATGTACTAAAAGGAGAGTCTGGATATCATGTCATTGATGCCGACTGTAGATTGAATGTTCCAGAGTTGGAATGTGGAGGTACCTGCATCGTTCATGCTCCTGAAGTAGATTTTTCATGTCCATTTGACGAGTGGAAGGCTTTCATATAACAGGTTCTACACAATTGAAATCACTCGTCCGGAGAACAATGGCACGGCAACAAGAACCCTCTACATAACAAAAGAGAAGAGGTGTAATTTACTGGTTTTCAGAGTTATGGTGGCTGAGCTGCCATGAATTGTAGAGGTTGTGCCATATGCTGTAGAAGCCGCCGACGATGGAGGTCTCAGGAGTCATGAAGGTATAGCCCATCCATATTGCAAAGACGGTGTTTTTCTGGCCGAGGGCCTGTCCGGCGGTCACGCGTTTGTCGTGATGACCGGGACGATGGCCGTACCAGCTGCCTACCCAGTGGCCGAGGGCGAACTGTATGGCGCAGCATATGAGTGACACGAGGGCCATCAGCAGCATCAGGTAGATTGCCATTGTGCTGTGTACTATGGCTTTGACCGTCACGGCAATGGCAAGGGAGAGGGAGACTGCCCATATATTGAATGCAAGGTCAGGCTTTGAAAGGATGACCTTGTGGAATGAAGGCAGAAGGTATCTCACCAGCCATGCGCAGAGGCATGGCATGATCAACAGCGGGAACACCTTTGCGAGAATTTTGCAGAAAGCGTCCCAGAAGGTCATGTCGCCCATGGGCTGAATCAGCGGCACTATGGACGGGACCAGGATGGCTGTCAGGATATTTATGAGGATGGTATATGTGGTTATGCCGGGGATGTCGCCTCCGAGCTTGCGGGTGACTACTGCCGCAGCTGTTGCAGTCGGGCAGATCAGGCACAGCATTGCACTCTCAATCAGGACTTTACAAGAGAACAGGCTGCCAGACAGAAGCTTTGTCAGGGCTACGATAGCAAGGCCGAGCAGGGTGAAGGAGCCGCCTTGGATCAGAAGGAGCCACCAGTGCCAGCGATGGGGACGGAGTTCGCGCGGCTCTATCCTGCAGAATGTCAGGAAGAGCATGGAGAATATCAGCAGAGGCTGGAGAATGGCGAGAATCTGGGCGAGGGCGGGACCGGCATGATGGACCGGTTCTGGCATATAATGGTATATCAGATACATGGCTGCTCCCGAAATCATCGATATCGGGAGCATGTTCTGTTTGATGGTTTCCTTGAATGTCTTCATTTTACACGATAATGCTCCAGGTTATTGGAGCAGAATCGGGCGCGAAGATAACAAATTCTTTGGGAATCAAGGCAAAAACCGTTGCGTCAAAATGACACAACGGTTTTCCAGAGGCCGTGGATGTTGCAGTATTCATAGACAGCTGTCGGTATCTCACCTGACAGGCAGAACACCGCTTCAGGCTTGTCGGTAAGGTTGATACGCTGTATTCCATGCTCTGTCTCAAGAGCTACGAAGCAGATATGATGCTCCGGGAGCATAGGATGGGCAGTGCTACCCACCTTGACATGCAGTCTGGAATCGTCGTCAATGAATGTTACAACCGGAAGATGTTTCTCGGAACCGGTTTCATTCACATTGGCAGTCAGTTCCTCCATTTCTTCTCCGCAGCAAACGAGCGGAACACCTGAATCAATCGATTTCTCGACGAGATTGCCGCAATGGCGGCACCTAAAGAATCTTATAGCCATAACACTAATAATTAATCGGTTACAACCCTAACATTCCAAAAGACATGCCATCAGAGCGAATATTCCGGCATTCCTTTGTTTTTTGGAATTCATCTTCATTTATTGACTATTGCAGCAAATAATAACGTATATTGTCGTATATTTATGCGGAAAATGGCTTTGCCACAAACATGAAAATAACACTACAGACATGAAAACATACGGAAACATCACCGGAAGCATCCTCAGATGCTCCTTGATCGCAGCCGCAGCGCTCGGAATGTGCGCTTGCTGCGCAAAACAGAACCAGGTTAAACTGATTCCAGCAGAGAATTTCGAAACAGTGACAGACGGAAAGGAAGTCTCCCTGAAGACCATAGCCAACGGAGACATCACGATGCAGGTCACCAACTTCGGAGCCAGAGTTGTAAGCCTTTGGACCCCGGACAGGAACGGATCCTACGAAGATGTTGTACTGGGATATGACAGCATCGACAAATATGTCAACAATTCAGGGGAAAGGTTCCTCGGAGCAGTCGTGGGAACTTATGCCAACCGCATTGCAGGAGGCACATTCACAATCGGAGACCAGACCTACAATTTTCCTCTGAACAACAACGGGCAGACCCTTCACGGAGGAGAGAAGGGAGTGGACATGCTCGTGTGGGATTTCCGCGAGTGCACTGACACAAGCATCTGCCTGCATCTGCTGCATCCAGACGGCCTCGACGGATTCCCGGGCAACATCGACATAACGATGGATTACATTCTCGACTCAGACAACAGATTCATAATCAAATACAAAGCCACTACCGACAAGGCTACCTACTTCAACATCAGCCATCACCCGTTCTTCAATCTCAAGGGTGAAGGCAACGGAACCATCCTTGACAACGAGATGGTAATCAACGCCTCCCGGTACACTCCGATTGACGAATTTTCAATTCCGTTGGGTGATCTGCCTGAGGTGGAGGGCACTCCTTTCGATTTCAGGACGGCAAAGACAATAGGCCGCGACATCGATGCCGACGACCAGCAGCTAAGGAACGGGGCAGGCTATGACCACAATTTCTGCATAAACCGAAAGACTGCCGACGAGGTGGAGTTCAACGCATCAGTCTATGAACCGGCATCAGGGCGTTTCCTTGAAGTGTTCTCCGACCAGCCGGGACTCCAGTTCTACAGCGGCAATTTCTTCAAAGGCACCTCGACCGGCAAATACGGCAAGACACATGATTACAGGGAATCCCTCGCGCTCGAGACCCAGCACTACCCTGACTCCCCGCATCACCCTGACTTCCCTTCCACCCTGCTCGAACCGGGCCAGACCTACACCCAGACCTGCATCTACCGATTCAGCGTGAAATAAATAAAAATCCCCGGACTGACCGGGGATTTTTATTTTATCTGACCTCGAAAGAAACTTTGGTGCGGATATCTTCGGAAGAAGAACCTATGCAGGCTGTGAAAGTGCCTTTCTCGAGGGTCCAGGAGGATTTCGACGCATCATAGTACTTCAGCATGTCCGGGGTAATCGTGAAGGCGACCTCCTTGGTTTCACCCGGTTCGAGGGCGATTTTCCTGAAGCCTTTGAGCTCCATGACAGGGCGTTCCACGGAAGACTCGTCATCGCTGATATAGAGCTGGACGACTTCCTTGCCGGCCAGCTTGCCGCTGTTGGTCACCTTGGTCTTTACCGTCAGAGTACCGTTTCCGGACATTGATGCACTGTTGGATGATGCTTCCGAATATGTGAAATCAGTGTAGCTGAGACCGTGTCCGAAAGCGAAGAGAGGCTTGATACCGTGTTTCTGTGCCCAGCGGTAGCCTACGAATATGCCTTCAGAATAATTGGCAACGGTGGCTTTAGGGTCATAAGCCTTCAGAGCATGTGCTCCATTGTCCTCAAGGCGTGCCGGGAATGTGAACGGAAGCTTTCCTGACGGGTTCACCTTGCCGAAAAGCACATCAGCGAGAGCATTTCCAGCCTCGGAACCTCCGTACCAAGCCTCAACGACAGCGTTCACCTTGTCCACCCATGGCATTGCGACAGCATTTCCTGACACTATGACCACTGCAAGATTAGAGTTCACAGCGGCAAGAGCTTCTATGACAGCATCCTGATTATAAGGAAGTTCCAGCCCGAAACGGTCGGAATCTTCGCAATCCTGATGCCTGGACTTGTTGAGACCGCCCACGAAGATTACCAAGTCGGCATCGGCAGCCTGTGCGCATGCATCCTTGATGAGTCTGTCTGCACTGCGGCTTTCCGAAAGGTCCTGTCCGGTGACAACCCCATTGTAATTACCGGAAACATCACCTACATAACCTCTTTCGTATATGACCTGCACACCCTCCGGGGCAGCGGCCTTTATTCCGTCAAGAGGAGAAACCTCCCTCTGCACTTTCAGGGACGAAGAACCGCCGCCGACTGTCATCATCTTGACGGCATTCTCTCCTACGACCAATATCTTCCTTGCATCAGCCTTTACAGGAAGCACATCATTATCATTCTTCAGGAGCACTACACCCTCGCCACCGATGCTCCGGGCAGCGGCATAATGTTCAGGACTGCAAAGGGAACCGAAAGGCTTGTCAGTGCGCATGGCCGTACGGAATATGAGCCTGAGCACCCTGCGGGCCTTTTCATTGAGCACGTCAACTGAAGCTCTTCCGTCACGAAGCCGCTCAAGATAGGAATCGGCAAGATGGTAAGAATCATAACCGTTCGTGGCACCCATGGTAAGGCCGTCGGTCCATGTACCGAATTCAAGGTCAAGTCCGTTGGTGATGGCCTCATCAGTGTCGTGGCATCCGCCCCAGTCGGAGATTACCGCTCCGTCAAATCCCCACTCCCCTTTCAGCTTGTCATTGAGCAGATACTGGTTGTGGCAGACATGCTGGCCCTTGTAGAGGTTGTATGATCCCATGATTGACCAGGCCCCACCTTCCTGCACGGCAGCCTTGAAGGCAGGAAGATATATTTCATTCAGGGTGCGGTCGTCAACTACTGCATCGTATTGGTGACGGAGAGCCTCCTGATTGTTGAGGGCATAATGCTTCACGCATACAGCAACTCCGTTTTTCTGAACTTCCTTGATATATGGAACGACCATCACGGATGCCAGGTAAGGGTCCTCACCCATGTACTCGAAGTTGCGGCCGTTCAGAGGGGTACGGTAGATGTTCACACCGGGGCCGAGAAGCACATCCTTCTCACGGAAACGGGCTTCCTCGCCTATTGATTTTCCATAGAGTGCTGACATTTCCTCATTCCAGGTAGCTGCAAGGCAGGTCAGGGCAGGGAATGCGATACATGAGTCGTTGGTCCAGCCGGCCTGGTTCCATTCATCCCAAAGCACTTCGGGACGGATTCCGTGAGGGCCGTCGGTCGTCCAAAGCTCCGGAATGCCGAGACGAGGCACTCCTGCCGAGGAGAATTTGCTCTGTGCATGGAGAATCTTCACTTTTTCCTCGAGGGTCATGCGTGAGAGGGCATCTTCTACTCTGGCTTCAAGTGGCTGGGTTTCATCCAGATACACAGGTCTGTCCGATGATGTCTGCGCGCATGAAAGGGCGAGAACTGCTGCAAGCGGAAGCAATGCGATAGATTTAAGATTCAATTTCATATTTTGTGTGTTTAATTTAATTTCTTTTACATAATGTCATCTCGACTAAGCGAAGCGCATGGAGAGATCTATCTGAATCATTGACAATCAAAAGATGTCTCGACGACGCTCGACATGACAGACTCATAGCCACAAATTTATTCGGCCCAAAGCAATGAGGCGATGCTCTTTGAAGGCACCCGGGCGTTCACATAATAGCCTTCACCGTCAAATACCAGAATCTGGTTACTGTCACTGCGGTTGCAAATCAGGGTGCCGATAGTATTGTCCGGATTGCGGAACATGAGAAGTTCCACTCCCGAAGGAGCTTTGAAACCACTGATATTCATCATCATAGCTCCCGGTTTTACAACAGCGCTGGCATGGGCCACATTGTACCAATGTGAATTTTTCCTGATGGCTTTGTAGTTCGATGAATCGATGGTTACTCCGCCGAAGCAGGTTTTGCATGAGCCATTATGAGGACTGTACGGGCCTTTTTTGTCATCAAGCATCATATTCCAGAGAGTGACTCCCTTGCCACCTCTTGAAAGTGTACCTAGGAATATGTCAGCAAAATCGTTCAACAGGCATTTGGAGAAGTCATAGTTCCATTCTCCGATTGATGCCTCCGTGAAATAGATATCCTTCTCCGGATTTGCTGCCTGTATATTGTCAAGTTCGGAGACATTGCCTCCGTAATTATGCCATGCCGAACCGGCTGCCCATTTGTATGCCTGTTCATCAGCATAAATATTCAAAGGATAGCTGTCCTGCTTTGGCTTTTCGTCATAATTGTAATTATGGTCATACAGAAGAATCCTGACATCGGAAAGTCCGGCCTCAGCCAATGCTGGGCCGAGTACCTTGATGAATTCCTTCTGGTCTTGCCAAGGCATGACCATTGACATTGAATTGCCGGGATTGAGGGGTTCATTCTGCATCGTGATTGCATGAATCTTGAATCCTTCGGCCTGCATGGTCTGGATCCATTTCACGAAATACTCGGCGTAAACTCCATAGCATGAAGGCTTCAGACGACCGCCTGTCCAGCTGTTATTGTCCAACTCAACCCCTACTTTTATGTTGAAGTTGTTTGCATCCCAATCATTTCCGTTAGGCATCTTGCATTTCATCCATTTGGGGCATGACCAAGGTGAGCCGATGATTTCCACATCAGGATTGATGGCATAGATTTCTTTAAGTACAGGAAACAGAAGGTCCCTGTCCTCCGGATGTACTGCAAAATTCTCAAGCCCCGGAGTGTCGCACCATGTATATTCATCCTTGATGCAGAAGTCAGAAGCACCGATACTGACTCTTATAAGGCTTGAACCGACTTTCTCCTTGGAGAACATTTCTGTCAGGAATGCAGTTCTGTCTTCCTGTGACATGCGTAGCAGGTTGTATGCCGTCGCCGTGGTCACCGCAAGTCCGAATCCTTCTACCGTCTTTGCCTGCGGGTCATTTTTGAATCTTATCTGATTTGTGCTGGAGAGCGGGGTGGAGGAAAATTCAAATGTAGATTTCTTGAACAGATTTGTAGCATTGGCAGAAGACACGTAAGCAACTACATCCTTGTCTTTTTCTGTTTCCTGTTCCTGGTTGTTGTCTTTGTTCTCTATATTCGTACTGCAGGCAACCATAATACAAGTTGCCGCAAAGAGAAACATTTCAGTTATTTTCATACTATCAAAAATTTTTACATTGATAAAAATTTTGTGAGAGTATGATAGCCGTTCGCTATCGCTCACTCTCACGATGAAAATCATTTGATATCGCCCTTGGGCGAAAATATATCAAAGATTTTCATGTTCGGTTTCATTTATTAATTGGTTTATTAGTTTTCAGCAAGCATTGTAGTACCTACAAAGTTATGTATTTTTTCTGCTCGCCTGCCACACCCATTTCAACAATATAGATTGCATTGCCACCCCATGGATTACATATACCTAATGATCAGTAATTTAAGTCTCCGTCACACAAAATAAAAAGTGGATAAAGAGGGAGCTTTGGAGAGTTCCATGAAGAAACCTGAGGGGAATTAAGGCAACAATCATTCAAATTATTCATATATTTGCCTGACGTAACTCATATTGACTTTATATGAAACCGAACATAAAAATCTTTGATAGTATGAAATTTCATTTTAATTCAATTATTTCTGTGATATCGGCTGCACTTGCAATTGTATCATGCAAGCCGGTAGATATCACAAAGACAGGCGTTTTGCCTGAAATGACAGAGATTTCCCTCAATTGCAATGAAGACGACATCAGACCGGGACAGAGGATTGAAGCATCCATTGTAATCCCTACCGGAGGACAGAACATACTCAGCGAGGAGCATTCCTGGACGCTTGACGACAATCCTACACATTTTACAACCGACTTCGACCCCAATTCGATGGCTGGAGCATTGTTCCCGAATATTTACAAGGTTGCAGAGGCCGATGGAAATGCATATTTTTCATTTTCCTGCCCGGAAGAAGGGCCTCATATGGTGTCCTACTCTATCCGCTACAACTGGGCCGGGCTCACTGACGGGGCATCATACAAGGATGTCCTCATATCCAAGGAATTCAACATTGCAAAATGTGACATATTCTCAAGCAAATGGGGAGACAATCTTGAAAAGACTCAGGATATATATTCCATCGAGAAAATGAAGGACCAGGATAACGTGTATGGCGGTATATTTTCAGATGTACTTTCAGCTTCATCCACCAAGACGATTTCAAGATACTTTGCATTTGAAAACAATCTGCTTGCCAGAATTGACGAATATGAATCTGGAGATGCGAGCCGTCCTTACTCCAAATTCCTTCTGCTTCACAAATATGTGCCAAAGCGTCTAGGATTTAAATATTCTGCCGAAGAGTCTTACAGAAACGAACCCGGCACTCCTCTGTTTGTGGACAACAGCGACACTGAAACACTTGCATCTGAAAATGCAGCAATGGCAGAGGGGGCATTAACCGTCCACGCAGTGTACAGGAGCATCACCACAAAAATGGTGATTGAGGCTGGGAAAATCAATGACAAGTATTTCTATCAGAGGACCTATATATCAGACTACACAGGTCCGGCAGAACCGGAAGAGCCCTCAGAACCAGAAGAACCCGGAGATCCGGAAGACCCTGAGCAACCTTCAGACTCAGATCAGCCAAAAGAATAATATAAAAGGGGCATTTTGATTAGCCCCTTTTTTGTTTATGGTTGGAAAGAATTATTCCCCCCGGAAGTAGCGGACGGCATTGTCGAAGAGCGGCTGCTCCAGGCCGTCGTCCATGATATTTTTGAAGAGGTTGCCCTCGTAACGCTCTGTGTGACCCATCTTGCCGAGAATCTGGCCGTTGCGGCTCACAATACCCTCAATTGCATAGTATGAACCGTTCGGGTTGTACGGAGACTCCATTGTAGGCTCCTCCTCCAGAGGATCCACATACTGGAACGCGACCTGGCCGTTTGCGAAAAGTTCCTTTGCAAGAGCCTCATTCACAACGAACTTGCCCTCTCCGTGGCTGACAGCGATGGTGTGGAGGTCTCCGATGGAAAATCCTGCAAGCCATGGCGAATTGGTGGTTGCCACACGCGTGGTGACCATCTGGGAGATATGGCGGTTGATATCGTTGCGGAAAAGGGTCGGGCTGTCCTTGGTCACCTGACCGAGACGGCCGTATGGAAGAAGACCGCTCTTGACCAGAGCCTGGAAACCGTTGCAGATTCCGAGGATGAGTCCGCCTCTGTCGATGAGGGCATGGATTGCCTCCGCGATTTCCTTGTTGTTGAGCACATTCGCTATGAACTTGCCGCTGCCGTCAGGCTCGTCTCCTGCAGAGAATCCGCCGCTGAGCATCAGGATGTTGCACTCGTCAATATTCTTCTTCATCATAGCGATTGAGCGGAAGATATCCTGCTCGGTGAGGTTGCAGAATACTCCGAACTCTACGGTTGCACCTGCTGTTCGCCAAGCCTTTGCAGAATCATAGTCGCAGTTGGTTCCCGGGAAAACAGGTATGAATACCTTCGGATGCTCTATGCGCTCTCCTTTGTATTTCATCTCCGACCTCTTGACTTTCAGAGGCTTGACTCCTTCCATTCCTGCAGGAACAATCTTCTTGTGATATGCCTCGGCAGTGTCAGGATATACCTGGGCGAAGCGTGCTGAGTTCTCAGCCATCAGGTCGAAGATGTCGAATTTCTTTCCGTTGATTTCAAGGATGCTATCCTCTCCGTCGGTGATTTCACCGAGCAGAATGGCATTCTTGTAATCAAGAGGCTCCTCTGATTCGACGACGATGGATCCATATCCATAGTCAAACAGGTCGTTTTCATCGACCTTCACCTTCACATCGAGTCCATTGCCGAATGACATCTTGCAGAGAGCCTCGGCAAGGCCTCCGAATCCGAGGGCATAACCGGAAACTATGTTGCCGGCCTCGACCTGTGAATGGATGAAATTCCAGTTTTCCTTGAGCTGTGCAGTGTCAGGCATCCTGTCAGGAAGCGGGGTATGCTTGATGAGATAAATCTTGTTGCCTTCCCACTTGAATTCCGGAGATATTACCTGGTCAGCATCAACCGTAGTGATACCGAATGCCATGAGCATAGGAGGAACGTTGATGTGCTCGAACGTTCCGCTCATGGAATCCTTGCCGCCGATTGACGGAAGGCCGAGCTCGACCTGCATCCTGAGAGCTCCCATGAGTGCTGCGAGCGGCTTGCCCCAGCTCTTGCGGTCCGTCATCCTCTCAAAATATTCCTGATATGAGAAACGCATCTTCCCGTATGAGGCTCCGGCAGCCACAACCTTCGAACAAGCCTCGACTACGGCATAGGCGGCTCCATGATAAGGGCTCCATGTCGTTATGAAAGGGTTATAGCCGAATGCCATGATGCTCGAAGTATCAGTATATCCGTCTGTCGGAAGTTTCTGGACAGAAACCTGGGTCTCGGTGGTCTGAAGGCATCCTCCGAACGGCATGAGAACCGTAGAACGTCCGATAGTGGAGTCGAACATCTCGATAAGGCCTTTCTGCGAAGTGACATTGCGGTCGTGGAGATTGTTGATGACCTTCTCCTCGAGGTCGTCTCCTTCTACATTCCTCTTGAAAGGATTGATGTCCTCCACTGATCCTACCGTGGCCTTCGCATAGTGCTTTGCTCCCGCACTGTCGATGAATTCGCGGGAGAGGTCCACCACGAGGGATCCTCCGTTATACATCCTCATCCTCCTTGTGTCGGTCACATCCGCAACATGGGTCACCTCGATATTCTCGCTTGCACAATATTCCATGAAGGCTTCCTTGTCCTTGGCCTCGACGACCACCGACATCCTCTCCTGAGACTCGCTGATTGCAAGTTCCGTGGAATTGAGTCCGCTGTACTTGGTCGGAACCCTGTCGAGATATATGTCAAGCCCGTCGGTAAGTTCTCCGATGGCTACGCTGACTCCGCCGGCTCCGAAGTCGTTGGATTTCTTGATGAGCCTTGTCACTTCAGGACGGCGGAAGAGCCTCTGCAACTTCCTCTCCTCCGGTGCATTACCTTTCTGGACCTCGCTTCCGCAGGTCTCAAGAGAGGCCTCCGTATGTTCCTTGGATGAACCGGTTGCGCCACCGATTCCGTCCCTTCCGGTACGGCCTCCGAGCAGGAGGACCACGTCGCCCGGTGCAGGGCTCTCCCTGCGTACGCTGTCGGCCTTGACTGCTCCGACTACCGCGCCGACTTCGAGCCTCTTGGCAACATATCCGTCATGGTAGATTTCACGCACATGGGTGGTGGCAAGTCCTATCTGGTTGCCGTAGCTTGAATAGCCATGGGCAGCCTTGCGGGATATGATGCTCTGTGGAAGTTTTCCTGCCATGGTATCGGCAACCGGAAGATAGATGTCACCGGCACCTGTAACGCGCATGGCCTGATATACATAAGCCCTGCCTGAAAGAGGGTCGCGGATTGCTCCTCCGAGACAGGTGGCGGCACCTCCGAACGGTTCGATTTCTGTCGGATGATTATGGGTCTCGTTCTTGAACTGGAGAAGCCATTTCTCTGTCGTCATCTCCCCTTCGTCATTCACGATGTCCACATCCACATAGATGCTGCAGGCATTGTTCTCCTCGCTGACTTCCATGTCGTCGAGAAGTCCCTCCGCCTTGAGATAGCGGGCTCCGACAGTGGCCATATCCATGAGATTCAATCCCTTGTGTTCACGTCCGAGCTGTTTGCGAATCTTCATGTAGAGGTTGAGAGTGCCTTCAATCTCGCCTTTGATGAACGAGTCCTCCACCTCGATGTCCTGAAGTTCGGTGGTGAAGGTCGTATGACGGCAGTGGTCGCTCCAGTATGTGTCGAGGATGCGGAGTTCGGTCTCAAACGGGTCGCGTCCTTCCTTCTTGAAGTAGTTCACCACTTCGCGGAGGTCGTCTGCATTCATCGCGAGTCCCATTTTCTTGCAATATGGCGCAAGCTCTTCTTCTGAGAGGGAGGTCAGGCCTTCAAGAACCGGTACGGGAGCCACTTCAGGCTGCTCGGTCTCGGTGAGTTTGGAGAGGTCTTTCTCGCGGGACTCCACGGTATTTATATAATAATGTTTGATCTTCGCTATGGTCTCGTCGGATGTTCCGGCAGGGAGCACGATGAGCTTGGAGCTCTTGATGGTTACCTTGGCTGACGGGTCGATGAGTCTTACGCAGTCGGCTGCAGATGCCGCTCTCTGGTCGAATTGTCCCGGAAGGTATTCAACTGCAAGGTATTTTGCGTCGGAGAGGTCGCATGAGTCGGTCACTCTGTCGGTCACGATTTCGCCGAAAACGCTGTAACGGCATTTTTCGAGCAGTTCCGGCGAGAAGCCGAAGAGGTCATATACGTTTATGTACCTCAATGTCTCGAGATCCAGCTGGAGGTTTTCGTTCAGTTCGTTTCTGAGGCTGCGGGCCTCCACCTGAAATTCAGGATATTTTTCTACATAGATACGGAAACTGTTCATATCGATAGAAGGGATAAATTAGATTTCGGCTTCAAGTACCTTGCGGGTCTGCTCCTGTCTGAACTGTTCGAGCCTTGCTGCAAGGTCAGGGTCGGAGAGGGCAAGAATCTGGGCTGCGAAAAGGCCGGCGTTCTTAGATCCGTTTATGGCCATGGTTGCCACCGGTATGCCGCCCGGCATCTGCACGATTGAAAGGAGCGAATCGAGGCCGCCGAGGGTCTTGGTCTGGATAGGTACTCCGATTACAGGGACTGTGGTCATTCCGGCTACTACTCCGGCTACATGGGCTGCTCCGCCTGCTCCGGCGATGATTACGCCTATTCCTGAGGCTTTGGCGGATTTGGCGAATTCACACATGAGGTCCGGCGTCCTGTGGGCGCTGATTACCTTCTTGACTACTTCGATTCCGAGGTTTTCAAGGACTGTCACGGCTTGCGACATTATTTCGTAGTCGCTGGTGGAGCCCATTATTACTGCTACTTTCATATCTGGTTGCTTTTGTTCTTTGGTTTCGGGCGGTATTCGCCTTTCCGTATTTTGCAAGCAAAATACCCGGCCCGGGCGTCCGGCTGCAGCCGGATTGATTCCCCTCAGCTGATATTGCGTATTGCATATCTCGGGAGGGAGGGGGGCCACTGCTTTACGGCTGGGCAAAGATAATCAGATTTATTGGGTTTATGACAGAATAATCATGCAAAACGTCATAATTATTCCTTCTCAAGAGTACGGAGACAGACCGAATTCCTTCTGTATTCGGAAGGGGAGCAGTTGAAGGCCGCAGAAAAGGCCCGGTAATATGAGCTTTTGGACCTGAACCCTACGAGAGTGCCTATCAGGTCCAGAGGCTCGTCGGTCGTTGTGAGAAGTTTGGCGGCATAAGCCGTCCTCAGGTCGGTGATATATTCGGAGAATGTCTTCCCCGTAGAGCTTTTTATGCTTCTTGCAAGATATGTCCTGTTGGTACCTATCGCCGTGGCAAGGGCCTCCCTCGACAAATCCTGTTCGCAGAACAGCAATTCATTCACCATCAACGCCTCCACTTTCTGGAAAAACAGGAAATCATCCACATTCGGATTCTCCAGCTGCTCCACTGCTTCCTGATCGTCTTCATTTTCAGGTTCGCTCTCCGCTTCCTGCTCCGGGATTGTTGTCTCCGGCTCAGACGGGATCTCCCCGGCGGCCGCCTCGCCGGCAGGCTCCGCCACATGCGTCACTGTCCGGGAGCTGTCATGCCTGTGGAGTGTGCGCGACAGGAAGATTATGCAATATATGAAGAAACCCAAGTCGAACAACACGAGTACATATTGCAGAAATATGTTCGCCACCTCGCCGAAAAAAGAATCGTAATTCAGGAAAAGCAGATGAACTGAAATCAGGATCAACATGAAGCCTACGATCTTCTGCAGTTTTTCAGGTGTACCGTATGACCTCCTCGAGATGAGGAATACCAGACCGATCATTACAGCCATGCAGAATGCGACGGTATATAGGAAATATATGAAGAAATAGCTTATCAAGGTCAGTCAAATTTTATGTGTTGCAAAATCCGGCATCATTTTTCAAAGATATGACATTTTTATCATTCTGAAAAACATTCTTAAAAAATTCCCATATTGGCAAAAAATTGCCTTTTGCGCAATTCCTGCAATACTTTTTCATGTTTGGCTGTATTGGGGATGATTGCAAATCCGTTTATGTTCCTTTGCACTGTCAACAAAAACAACACATCAAAAGCACAAAGGCCATGAACAAAACTATTCTCACAATCTTCATTTTCTGCATTACCGTAATGTCAAGCTGCTGTATAATCGAACCCGTAAGCCAGGTTGCAGAAGAGGAATACCTTACTAAGTCGGAATTGAGGTCCGGCATGAGCGGGGTAAACGATCCGGCCCTCGTGCGCATAGGTATATATGAAACCATCGACAACCACAGCGTCTCCATTATAAACATGCGTATTGAAGGAAACAATCCCAACGTCGAACTCCCCCTGTTCGGTGACAACTTCATTTCTGCTAGAGTTCTTTCCTCCGACAAAGAGAATCCAACCTTCGACATGGAAGAAGGGGATTTCCACGGAATCATCCCTACAGGGGCCACGACGAAGATCACGATTCATTTCGACGCCGTGGTAAAATGCGAAAAGGAAGATTATTCAATCACTGTCACCGATGCGAAGATTACCATTCCGGCAAGCAGGACAAACTGGAAGAGCGGCCGTACCTACAACTATGTCCTCTGCATTGATGCCGGCACTCTCGGCCTGACGGAAATCACTTTCAATCCGACAGTTAACGATTATGAGGATGTCAACGTCTGATTGATATCATTAATAGAGCCCGGCCTCGGCGATAACAGGATCGTGACGCGCCCCTTCAATCCTGAGCCGGACCTCGGAAGCCGTCACAGGGTCAAACCGCAGAAGCCTCTTGTAACCCACCGTAGTCCCGGATACGGCCCGGACCCAATTCCCGTCCGGGTCCCTGTATTCCAAAGAGAATGATTCCACCCTCTGCCCCCGGCGTATATCCTCCTGAAGCATGAGGATGCCGAATGTCCTCGGAGAGTCCCATTTCCATCCTATGGACCCATATTCTCCGCTGCCGTCCCTTTCAATTATTACAGAAGTATCATAGTCGCCGTCACAGGCCCTTCGGGCAGTCCTGCGGGACATTCCGGCAATGTCCACCCTTGCCTCTTCAAGAATGTTCCTCCCGAAGGTCTTCCTTTGCAACTCGCCGAATCCGGACAGACTCCGCACTTCATCCTCCCCAAAGCGTCCGTCCCTGTCCGGAGGGATGTTCAGAAGAAGGTTGCAGTTCCTTCCGACGGACGTGAAATATATGTCCATGAGCTGTTCCGCCGACTTGGTCTTTCCGTTGTCGGAATCTGAATAGAACCAATTCGGGCGGATTGAAACATCAGTTTCCGCCGGATACCATACCAGAGTCTTCGCCTTTTTTATAACCTCCCGGCTGCCGAGGTCCATGCCCACTGTCACACGGGTGGGAGGCATGATCAAATCATGCTGGGAATCCGCGGCGATAAGATCCGGATCTAGGTTGTCATTCGGAACGACACTCCATTCCGTTTCCCTTCCGATTCCCGTTTCCGTGCCGACCCAGCGTACGTCCGGTCCCATTATGGCAATCACACTTTCAGGCTGAAGTTCACGGACCAGCCTGTACCATCTGTCGAAATCATATTCCTGACGCTTGCCGTTGGGTCCCTCTCCGCACGCCCCGTCGAACCAGACTTCGGCCACAGGCCCATACATGGTCAGCAGTTCGGTCAGCTGATTCACGAAGAAGTCATTATATTCAGGAGTCCCGTAGGATTGTTCATGTCTGTCCCATGGAGAGAGATATATTCCGAACAGAAGTCCTGATTCGCGGCATGCGTCGGCCACTTCCCTGACCACGTCACCACGGCCGTCTTTCCACGGAGACCGTTCAACGCTGTAGTCGGTAAAGGCCGAAGGCCAGAGACAGAACCCGTCATGATGCTTGCAGGTGAGAATCAGGCTGCGGAATCCGTTTTCCCTGAGGACCTCTGCCCACTGCCTCGCATCGAAGCGTGAAGGATTGAATATGGCCGGATCCTCGGATCCGCTTCCCCATTGCATGTCGGAAAAAGTGTTCAGCCCGAAATGTGCAAAAGCCGTCAGTTCAAGCCTCTGCCATTCAAACTGCCTCCTGCTCGGCACCACATGGGCGGCCTTCCATACTATCCGTTCAGGGGTGTCACCCTCCTCTATGGCCACATGGCTGTAATAAGTTTCCTCTCTCCTGAGGCAAGAGATAAGGCAAGATGACAGGCACATGACAGTCATCAATGCTACTGGCAGACGGATCGCCCTCAGGAAAGTTTTTATGATGTTCGGACGGTCAGTCATCATAGCCGTAATTCTGGGAAAGGTTCGGATTAAGTTCTATCTGGTCCAGAGGTACCTGATCGAGGTAATATTTGTCAAGCCATCCCTTGCCGCTTGCAAGCGGTCCGGGGAAAGTATATATCCAGCCGCTACCTGAATTGTCGGCATCGGCATATCCGTTCATTCTGATCCGGTTGTAATCCACAAACTGTCCCGTATAGACCCCGGTGCCGTAAGGGATGCCTTCCGCCTTCAGCCATGCTCCGCACTGCTGCCTGTTAACAAAATAGGGGGCCTTGTGCCAGCGGCGGACATCGTAGAAGGAGAATCCTCTTCCGATGAGCTCTATAAGTCTCTCGCGGCGTATCTCCCAGAGCACCGGCGGCACCTCGTAATTGGTCTTGTCGTCATAGCCCCGTGTCCACGCTGCGGTGCCCTTGTCCCTGTCAGGGTCCCAGTCCGCCCCGATTTGTGACACATTCATATCGTCAACACCACTGCGTCTTCTCAGGAGGTTGATGCTCCTGTCGGCTGCCCCCTGGTCGAACAGGCCGATTTCGAATGCAGCCTCGGCATAGTTCAGGAGGACTTCCGAGATCGTGAATATGGGTTTGTCGCTGGTCTGGTATTCTTTGTTAAGGCCCTTTTCCCATGAAGTGTAATGCTTCCAGAAGTAATATCCTGTCAGACAGCGCATGTAATTGTCTGTCTGGCTGTATTTTGAGATGTTCGGTGCCGAGTGCTGCATCGAATTGGTGTGATTGTGGCCCGGCACACGCTTGCTTCCGAGCGTCACGTCTCCGCCTCCGTCATAGCATTTGACATTCGGTCCGAAATAGTCTATATATCTGCGGAATTTGATGGAATCGGCCTCGGTTACAGTGTAATTTCCCTTTCCGTTGAGGCTCTCCCCGACGCTCCAGAACGTCCACTGGGGGAATGTGGTGACATAGTCCGGATTGTCAAACTTGCCGATCTTTGCCTGAACCGGAGGCTGGAAACAGATTGGAAGCCGTGGGTCACGGTCCTCAAACACATCCCAGAGATCTTTGCCTTCGCCTCCCTTGTAACCCGACCCGGCATTGGCGATCGGCCGTCCGTTCTTCATCAGAAAGAGGTCTATGGTTGCCTGTGGAGCGTCAGTGGTATGGGCGGCCACATGCACGAAGTCACTGAAGCGGTGCATCAATATGCCATCGATATATTCCTTGTACATGATTATGCCCGGAACGCCCTTGAGGCTCTCGGTGGTCTCTTCGTTGTCCCATCCGGCGGCCGGATAGCTGTCGTAGCCGTTGCCCGTATAAAGGACCGGATATGAAGCCATCAGTTCCTCCGAGACGGCCACGCATTTGCGCAGATATTCCTCATACGGCTCGTCCAGCCTGTGATATTTGGCAAAAGTTCCCTCCCTGAGCAGGAAACGGCTGAGGGCGGCGCGGCAAGCATCGGCATTGACTGCATTGTCACCGTCGCGGGAGCAGTCGCCGATGTTGGCGATGGCATATTCGAGTCTTGCGATGATGCTGTCCGCCACTTCCTTGCGCGGAGTCCTCGGTCCGTAGGCTTCCTCGCTCTGGTCATTGAGGACGGAAGTGATGTACGGGATGTCCCCATAACGGGCGACAAGTTCCATATACCACCAGCTATGAAAGAAATAACCCACTGATTTCCAATGCTTTTTCTCCGTCTCATTCAGATATCCGTCGTCAAGGTGGCTGAGCATGACGTTGACCGTGCGCACAGGACGGAAGTCCCAGTTGCCGCTGCTGTTTATCACAGGAACTGTCTGCATCGCATAAGGGTTCTTCCAGACCTCGCGGTCGCTCATGATGCCGCTATAGTGGTCGCTGTTATACTGTCCGTTGCTGTGGTATTTGCCGCCGCTGAAATTGGTATATATGCGGCTGTCAGTGAACAGGGAATAACATTGGTACATATATGCCCTGAAATTGTCGTATGTAAGGAAAGCGTTGCTCTCCACCAAGGAGCCCGAAGGGTATCTCTCGAGAAAATCGCTTTCGCAGGAACAGAGAATCACAGCCGATGCCAGTCCCAATACAATTCTTTTATATATATTATTTTTCATACTATCAAAAATTTTTACATCTATAAAAATTTTGTGAGAATATGATAGCCGTTCGCTATCGCTCATTATTCTTTAAAACCGTACATTCGCCCCCACCGTCCATGTCCTGTAGAACGGGTAGCACCACCGCAAAGCCTCCGGGTCATATCCATTTGGAAGAGAAGAGAACGTAGCAAGGTTCTCGCACCCGGCATACACCCTGATTCCCCGGATCACCTTTGTGCGTGTAAGCAGGCTCTCAGGAAAAGAATAGCTCAAAGTCACGTTCTTGATGCGGAGGTAGGATGCACTGCAAATATATCTGTCGCTCGTCCTCCTGTTGGATACGGCGTTCTCAAGCTGTCCGTAGATTCTCGGAAGTTTCGCATCCGGGTTGACTGGCACCATATACTCCGGACTCTCTGGGTCATAGCTCTTCGCCCTCCAATAATCTGTCTGGTTGCCATATACCGTAGAGAACTGATAATCATTCCTGTCGCTTGCCCCGAAGGTGAACAGTGCTTCCGTAGGAAGGACATAATCCCTCTTCCCTACTCCCTGAAGCATAATGTTCAGGCCAAGGCCTTTCCATGACAGTCCGAAATCAGCACCAAATTCAAAGCGCGGAGTGCTGTTTCCGATGACCTTCCGGTCGCCCGGATCGTCGAGAGTGTTGCTTCCGGCAGTAATCTTCCCGTCAGAGTCAAGGTCGATGAATTTGACGTCACCCGGCTTGACCGTATATCCGTCGATGGAAGTCACGCCTTCATTCAGCACCCACACCCCGTTCTTCGCCTTTTCGGCGTCGAAGTCGTCGATGGTGTAATATCCGTCGTTCAGATATCCCCATATCTCACCGATCATCTTGCCGTTATAATAATAACCGAGGTTGTTGCTGATGTTGTTATACTTAGTGATATATGACCTGTGGTCATAGAGATTGAAACCGGCATGATAGTCGAAATCGCCGGCTCTGTCATGCCATTCTAAAGACAGTTCCCATCCGTCCGTCCTCATGTCGGAAACATTCTGCAGAGGGGCGGGGGCGCCCACCACGGCCGGAAGCTCGACACCGTCACCGAGCATGCCGGCTGTTGTCCTGCTGTACCAGTCGAACACAATTCCGAGACGGTCGTTCAGGGCATTGAAATCAACACCAATGTCAAATGTCCTTACCGTCTCCCATGTATAGTTGGCACGGATAAGGCCCGGAGTGGAGATCACGTTCACCAGCCCCCCTTTGTCAATCCAGACATTGCTCTGGTTGACATTCATGCTTGCGATAAATCCGTACGGAGATATGTTCTGATTGCCTATGGAGCCCCATGAAGCCCTGATCTTCAAGTTATTGAGGAACGGACGGCTCCACTGCATGAATGGCTCCCCGCTGATTCTCCAGCCTGCCGATACGGACGGGAAGAAGCCGAAGCGGTTGCTTTTCGGGAATTTGCTGGACCCGTCGTATCTGGCATTCAGTTCTATGAGATAACGTCCGTCATAATTGTAGGCCAGCCGGCCGAACCAGCCCCTGATGGCATATTCCACAGTGCCTTCTGTCATATTCTTGGTCCCGGTACCTCCCTGGAGCGAAGGGACGGTGCCTACCGTCTGTCCGAGAACGCTGTTGTTGATATAGGAGTAGCTGTCGCTCTCCTGATTGAAGCCGAGCATCACCGAAAAATTGTGATCCTTGAGGCTGAGATTGTAGCTTGTATATATGTTCAGGGCGCTGTACCTGTCCCGGGAGGTGTTGCGTACATACATGTCCTGACCGTCGGCGGGAAATTTGCGTACGGCGAGCTGGGGATCTGCCACGGTCAGTTGTCCGGTATATGACTTGAACGACCAGTCCTTCTGCTGGAATGTGTATTCCGCATTTATCGACCAGCCTTTCAACGGCTTCAGCTCGGATTTGAGGACTATCCTCGGAGTGCTCGTGACAGCCGTGGACGAGGGCTGGTAAAGGCAGGCGTTGAGAGGCGTGTCAAGCATTATATCCTCCTGCGTGCCTATAATCTCCTTTGGCATATATCCTTCAGGATACCAGCTTATAAGTTTGACCGTATATGGAGAACGGAATGTGTCCACGATGGCGCTTTTAGTTTGGCTGGTGTAGAACAGATTGGCCTCCTGGGTGAACCATTTCGTGATGTCTGCGGAAATGAAAGCGTTCAGCGATGTCCTTTTGTAGGAGTCGCTCCTGCCGGCCATGGGACCGTTTTCACTGCTGTAGTTGCCGCTGAGGCGGTATCTTACATGGTCGGAGCCTCCGGATACCGAGATGTTGTGGCTGTTGAGCAGGCCGGTTTCAAGAGCTGCCCCGATAACATCCCTTTCCTTGAGATAATATACCGAGCCATCTTCGTCCCTGTATATTCCGTTGTCATAGACCCCCTCCAGGGAGCCCTGCCTGTAAAGCCCGAGCAACTCCTGCCAACGTGTAATCTGTCCGTTGCCGGCCCAATACATGCTGCTGAAGCCGGCTTCCTGATATGCGGCTATGTAATCGTCGAGGGATGCCTGCATCGGATGGGATATGCTTCTTTCAAAACCGATGTTGAAATTGTAATCGAGCTCGAATCTCTGGTTGCTTCGTGGATGTTTGGTAGTGATAAGGATTACGCCACCGGCTGCACGGGCTCCGTATATGGCGGCGGAAGCCGCGTCCTTGAGCACGGTTATGCTCTCTATGTCCTCGGGATTGAGGGAGTTGATGTCACCTTCCGTATTGTCGATCAGGATGAGGGGCGAGCCTCCGTTGATGCTCAGCATACCCCTGATATTGAAGTTTTTGGGCTGACCGGGGTAAGAGTCACCGGAAATGGTCAGACCGGGGACTGCTCCCTGAAGGGCGGCTCCCGTGCTCAGGAGCGGGCGGTCTCCCACCACCTGCTTCATATCTACCTGTGAAACCGAACCGGTAAGATTGGCCTTCTTCTGACTGGCGAAACCTACGACCACCAGCTCGTCCAAACTGAGGGAGTCGCTGCTGAAAGACTGTGCATCTGCCAAAACCGGAAATAAAAGGAGTAAAAACGCAATAACATGTTTCAGATGCTCTGATGCTGTACCTGGAAGCCGACGGAACAGCTTCTCGGTCAGTTGACAAGGGCTCATTTTCATAAGTTTTTTAAAATATTTCGGGTTAAAATCGTGCAAAATTAACAAAAAAAACATATTTTTGTTCAATTCTATCAATCTGTAATATATGGACATGACAACCAAACCTGTCATACTCGTAGTTGACGACATCGCGACCAATATCGCGCTGGTAAAAGCATTCCTCAAACACAAGGACTGCGAAGTTATCTCCGCCCAGTCCGGTGCCGAGGCACTGAAAGTCGCCCGAGAAAGGAAACCGGACATCATTCTTTTAGACATCATGATGCCCGTGATGGACGGATACGAAGTGCTCGCGCGCCTTCGCTCGGATGAAATTACCAAAGGCATCAAGGTCATTATGGTATCCGCCATTTCAAAAGCCGATGACATCAACAAGGCCATGGAACTCGGCGCGGACGATTATATCACGAAGCCCCTCGTGGCGACAAGGCTTTACGAAACCCTCGGAAAGTTTACAATCTGAAATAATCAAAGTTCCTCAGCCCATTTACGTATGGGGGGGGTAACATGGAAGGTCATTTCGATGCGGACAGGCTTTCCCGGAGTCTCCACCATATTTATGCCGGCCCCGATGGATTCCGCCATCTTGCTGTATTTGGATATGTCAGAGCCGGTGTTTTCGACATATATCACGATGCTCTCTTCTTCCTGTCTCCAGCCCATGGCCACGTCTCCACGGCCGCAGTTGAAGGCATCATTCAACAAGGCATCCATAATCTGAAGGAATACCGGACGGTTGACCATGATTTCACATTGTGACGGTCCCGGCCGGAAGTCGAATCTGAATTTGTCCGATATCTTGTCCCAGAGATTGGCATATATTTCCTCCATCAGTTCCGAAACGTTCATGCGGGAGAGCCGGTGCTCCTCGTCCCTGCTCCTGCGGGTATCTCCCATGACCTCGTCGAGAAGTTCCATCATCTGGGCGTTGGCCTCCATCACCATCTGTCCGTAGTGCTCTTTTTGCGCGTCTGTCAATGTGTTGAACTGCAGGGCCAGAGAACGGGAGAATCCGACGATCTTGTTCAGGGGAGCCTTGAATCCCGCAGACATCGACGCGAGGAAACTCTCTTTCTCAGCGACCTCCTCGCTGCGGTTGTAAGCCCGCCTCAACTCCTCGTTGCGATTGTGTACTTCGTCATTGAAATAAAATATTCCTGCTTTCAACGGGATATCAGGATCGTTTTCTCCCTCAGCCCTCGTCAGACTGATCGTATGCGTGAGGACAGCCCTCGTAGCATCGCTTCTGGGGATGTCCACCATCACCTCCATTTCCACCTCTCCCTCGAAGTCATCGCTCATCATCAATTCACGAAGTTTGCTTCGTCCCGGCTCATGTATGTATTTGAGCATACGCTCACTCTGCAGCACAGTGTCTTCCGGGATTCCGAAATCCCTGTAGAATAAAGAAGAGTACCTGACCGTCCCGTCCGGAAGCATACTCCACATATATGCACCTATTTCGGACAAGATGTCATCCACTTGCTTTTCAGACTTTTCCGCCTCCCTGGCCTTTTCAAGCAGGAGTTTCCTCTGCCGTTTCTGCCTCACGGACATCACAGAAGGGATTATTATCGCATAAACTATGAAAAGAATTATCAGCACCGTGACCAGCAGCGGAAGCGACCAGTACATCAGGCGTGAACGCTGCCTGAAAGGCAGATTGACGAACTTGACCCCTTTCGGGAAGTCACTTGCATACGGATGCATCGACTTGACCAGCCTCCAGTCCAGCCAATAGTCTTTTTCGAGCACTCCCCACGGTATCATCCTTGGCGGTGTGCCCGAAAGGAGCTTGTCCACAATCGGATGCACCTGCTTCCACATGGAAGGATAAGGGGTGAAATACCCTCCGATGCATGTGTTCATGGAGTTGATCAGCGGGAGATTGAAATATTCGGGAGTCATCGTGAAATACTGCCCGATATTGTACTGCATCGCCGAATTGGAATATACATCCTCCTTTATGTTCAGGAACGATGTTCCCTGCTGATCCGTATAGAAAATCCAGTCCAGTTCAAACCCTCCCTGCACCCATGGACGGGGATCGTTCTTCTGAGGATGCATGATGCTTATTGGGAAAAGCGTGGTCTGAGGTTCACGCCTCCTCGGGCTCTGGATTCTGTCTATCTGCTCTAAATGGAGGTTCGGCCTGTAGTGCTCGGGATCATTCCCTATCTGTTCCAGGATGTGGTCCCGGATATGGTCGTCGATATAGGTGCTGTCCATCACCGTCACCACATAGTTCGGGAATCCCATGGCTGTGATGAATTCCAGATTCTTCCTGACCTCAGGTTTCGACTCCATCACCACGAAATTCGGTCTGGAAGCGAGCAAATCCTGCCAACGGGGATGTACGACATCCACGCACAGAACCGGTATGTCTTTCAGTATAGGGTCGTCGAGTCCTGCGACCCCGTGGGAGAGATAATCCCCATAGGTGATGATCAGGTCCGGCTCCAGCCTCTCTCTCCTTATTCTGTCGAAGGTTCGCTGGATGATAGGCCTTGAGTCATAGGCATAGGAGTTGGCCGAGATGACGTCGGCCACCCAGTTTGCCGTCTGGTAGAAATGCAAATTGTAACGCAGCGTATCCGAAAACTCCTCCATGGCGGAGCCGGTGAAGCTCTGCCATATCTGGGTCATGGAACTGTATGGCACCAGCACGGCTATCTCCTTCCTCTGACGGTTGGAGTGGCAACCGGTCATCACAAGAAGCAGAAGCAGAATCGATATGAGTTTCCTTGGTTTCATCATGCCAGTTTGATTATGAAGACCGACCCGGCTCCGATTTTGCTTTCAACGGAGATCCGTCCGCCCATGAGTTCCACGAATGTCTTGCAGATATACAGCCCGAGCCCGCATCCCGGGGTGAAACTGTCCACCTTGAAGAAGCGTTCGAATATGAGTTCCTGATATTTGGGGTCTATTCCGGCCCCCATGTCCTTGACGCGGATTTCAGCCGACCAGCCTTCCTCCCTGCTGCGGTCCCAGCCCAATGTTATCGCGGTGGACTCGTCGGAGAATTTTACAGCATTGACTATCAGATTCTCTATTACTGTGGACAGGAGTTTCGGGTCATACTTCGCGACAATGTCTTCAGGACCGGATTCGAGGTGTATGCTACGGCGGGCAAGCCTCATTATGTCACTGAAATGGCTTCCTTCCTTCAGGACGAACATCGGGGCAAGCCTTTCCTCAACATTGTGGGCGACAATGAGAGACTTGCCTATCCTTGTGGTTATCAATATATTGTTGATTGTGTTCTGAAGTTCGATCGCATTGGTGTCTATGGCCGAAGCATATTCTTCCAGTTCCTCGGGCTCTATCGGCATCCCGGGCATCGAGAGAAGCTGGGCATAGCCTACGATCGAGTTGAGAGGAGTCCTGATCTCGTGGTTCATGGACGCTATGAAGCCCTCGCGGGTCTTGACCGAATTAATTATCCTGTTCGTTTCCGCCGCCTTCGCCTCCAGCTCCTTCTGCGTGTCGATGTTCACGATGACACCCTTTCGCTCGGTCTGCGAGCCGGAATTGGTCCCGACCGTCATCCTGATTTCATACCAATGGGACGGATTGCCGTCGATAGAGCAATGTATCTGAAGCGAATACTTTCCCGGTGTGGTGATGGAAATGAATTCCGTGAGCTTTCCCATGAAGAAAGGAGTGGAAGAAATGCGTCCGAGTCTCTCATGTGAGTCACCTATCTCCTCCCAGGTCCTGAAATCGGCGATACCCATGGTCTGTTCCATGATCTCGTTGTTGCGGATGGTCTCGGTCGCATAGCGGCGCATCCTCGCGGCATTCGCAATCGCCCTCCTTGAATATATGAATATCACCGTGGCGCTCCATATCAGCATGGCACATATCCAGATGCACAATGTCCAGACCAGAGTCCTGTGCATCACGGGATTGCGGTCCTTCAAAGTCACATTCTGCAAATTGACACCGGCAGGCACATCATTTACGGCGAATCCAAAATGTCGGAGCACATTCCAATTTACATTGTATGAAGGGCGGTGTTCGAGAGGCCCTATATCCTCCGCGGACTCACCCCGGAGCAGACGGACTCCTGCGCCGACAGCATCCCTTACCTGGTCCTCGACCGTCGGGAAATAGCCTCCGATGCACTTGTCATTGACAAGGAAGTCCTCGGCCACCATGGTGAAATAAGGCATGAAACTCGGCCCGTCCACCAGGGCGAGCGCCTTGTTGTCATGCTTGGACTGGATGAACATGTTCGGCGACTTCTGCGGATAGAATGCCCATGTGGTGGCTATCTGGTTGTATTTGAGGCTGACATTCCACTTTGGAGACATGACTGAACGGCATGTGAATACGATCTTCCCGTCATTAACGGCATAGCGTATCAGGGCATCTTCACTGGCCTTGGGAACCAGGTTGCTGTAGAACAGCCCGGGATCCATTTCGTCCATCTGGCGGATGAAGTCATTGTACTTGATCTGGTCCAGCCACAGGTTTTGCACGTCGAGCATGGTGATGAACCTGTTCTCGGTCAGGGAATAATATTCCGGCTTGCGGATATGTCTGATAACGGCAGGGGCTATCGAATCGGCGAACTCGAGGTTCTCCCGTACATGTATCCGGTCATGGATGTCCACCATGTCGTTCCAGCGGCCACCGTCGTACCGCTGTTCCAGCAGGTCGTACTGATAAGGAAGGTATTCGTCTATGTGCAGGCCGTAACATACCGCAGGGATGGTGGAAACGAGAGGATGGCTGTTGGTGACAAGGAGCCATCGGTTGGCATCGCCGTAGGACAATATGAGGTCGGGCATGCGGCCTTCGGCGCGAAGGCGGAGTATCAGTTCGTTGAAAGACGGCCGCTCGACCGACTCGTACCTCTCTGTCATATGTGCGAAGCGAACCTGGACGTCACCTCTGATGCCCTGACGGCGCAATTCTTTCACGACGATTTTTGTCCATTGCTCATATACCGGGTCAGACTCGTCCGTAGGCCAATACAGAAGGACATTGGCATCAAGTGCATCACCGTTTCCTCTGCGCCCGCATGAAACTGCGGAAAGCAGACAGAATACAATGAAGATGAGTGCTTTCATATATTTATGTCCCGGTAACTTCTGCACAATTTTGGGCAAATAATTAATTCTGCGCAAATGTAGAAAAATTTAATCGCGAAATGAAAAAAACGAATATCCAAAGTGTAAAAAAAATGAACACACACATTTATTTTTATGAAAAATATGTTAAATTTGCATTATTATACCCTATAATATCAAAAGCTAACTACTGAAAAATGGATTTAGGATCTCTGAACAATATTGATTGCAGCAACATCTCCCTGATGATAGTGGACGACATCCCTATCAACACGAAACTCCTCGGGAAACTGCTAGAGCCTGCAGGATTCAAAAGCCTGATGCAATACAACAACAGCCAACTGGCCCTCGACAGCGTAAAAACCATGAATCCCGACATAATCCTGCTTGATGTGATGATGCCTGGAATAGACGGTTTCTCATTCCTTTCTACAATACGCAAGGACAAAAGCATGGACCATATAAAGATCATCATGGTATCCGCAGTGAGCGAGTCGGAGGAAGTGATGAGGGCCGGTTCCATGGGCGCTAACGACTACCTGACCAAACCGATAAATGCAAAGAGGCTCTACACGAGCATCGCCAATCAGATCAAACAGATCAGGGGGGAATAAATGGCCGGAAAATCATCCATATTGATTGCTGAAAGCAAGCCGTTCCTCGCCAATGTCATCAAAGAATCGTTCGGACGGGAATTCGACTGTATCTGCGTCAGGACTGAGGAGGAGGTTTTCGGGATGCTGGGAAAGGCGGACGCAGCAGTCGTAGGACTGGATGTGTGCCCCGGAGAGCAGAACCAGCGGATGGAGATGATAAAGGTCATCAAGGAGAAACGTGACATCCCTCTGGTAGCCCTGACGAGCATCCAGTATTCTTCCGTCAGGATAGAACTGCTTCTTCTCGGTGCGGACGACGTGATGACAAAGCCTTTCAACCCGGACGAGCTCGTAGTCAGGGTTAAAAAACTTCTTTCCAGATGCAGATGAAGCGTTTCCTGAATATAGTCTTCTCGTTTGTCGCCATCATCGTCTTCAGCCCCCTGATGATTGCGGTTTCGATTGCAGTATTCCTGGAAATCAAGCAGTTCCCCGTTTATTCATCAATCAGGGTCGGCAAGAACTGGCGCAAATTCAGAATCTACAAGTTCAGGACAATGAAGAAAGGCGCCGACAAGATGCTCCTTGACCTGCAGTCGATGAACTCTTACCTGAGAGTGGATGAGGGCATGATTTCAGAGTCCAGGAAGTTCTGCAGCAGCACATACCTCTACGCCGACAACTACAAGGTCAGGGAAGATGTCTATCTGTCGGAACGCCACAAATGCTTCGAAGGCTGCTTCATCAAGATAGAGAACGACCCGCGAATCACCAAGGTAGGGCGCTTCCTGAGGAAGACGAGCCTGGACGAGCTGCCTCAGCTCTTCAACATCCTGAAGGGGGATATGGCCCTTGTAGGCAACAGGCCCCTGTCCATCGAAGAAGCAGAGCTTCTGACCTCCGACTCGGACGGACTAAGATTCCAGGCCAGCGCCGGAATGACAGGACTGTGGCAGACCGATGAGAGGAAGGACGACATGCCGCCTTACGAACGCATCAGGCTTGACAACTTCTACGCTGAGAAAGAATCCCTGATTTTCGACATGAAACTTATTGCAGCCACCATTAAGAAAATAATTTTCGGTAAAAATGAATAGAACCCGGACAACGACATTCCTGATTGCCATTTTCCTCTGTCTGACGACAGCGGCCCAGACATTGCAGACCAGGGAGGTCCGGGTGGACAGTACCATCATGATACTCAACTCGATGAGCGTGGATGACTATCTGAGTCTGGAACTGCCTCCGTTGGACACGTTGTATTTCAATGCATACAGCATGTCCAACGCCGTAAAGTACTATGATGAAGAGGTGAATTACTATTCCGCCGCCGTGAAGACCGAGAAGATGAAGCCTCTGGAATGGCTGAGGTTAGTGACGTCCACCAGCTACGGCAACACTGATATCGTCGGCACCCTGCGTACTGACGCGAGCTATCCTATCTGGATACAGAACAGCACCAGGCAGCGCAATTTCTTCTTCAATGTGGGAGTGACCCTGAACATCCCGCTGTCCGACGTATTCAACACGCCAAACAAGGTACGCCAGGCGAAAGCGAAGCTCAGGCAGACCGAACACAGGAGAGAATCGGAGCTCGACAACATCAAGCAGCAGATAATCAGCCTGTACTGCGAAATCATCGCGGGAATCAATTCACTCAAAAGCGCTGCCGAGAGGCTTGTGGTGGCCAAGGCCCAATATACCTTCGCGGAAACCGACTTCATAAACAACAAGATAACATCCGAGGTTCTTTACAGGTGCAAGAGCTATGAGACTGCCGCGACCCAGGACTACGAAAGGCTGAAGCGCGACATCAACGAAGCCCTGCTGAGCCTCGAAGTGATTTCCTGCACCAAGATAATCAGTCCTGAGATCAAAAAGGGTCAGGAATAATCCCGGTTCATTGCCATGAAGACATTGCAGTTCATAATAAAGACACTTGCCAAGAAGTGGATACTTTTGGTGACGATGCCGCTTGCCGCCGCAGTGGTCGTGTTCGTCATCCTCTCGGGCAAGCCGAAGATGTACAAGTCCAGCAGTACCATATACACGGGTATAGTCTCAGGCTATGACGTGCTCGCTTCGGAGTCCAACACACACGACTGGATGTCGGTCAACAACGCCATTGACAACCTCATGAGCGTGATCATGGCCGAATCCACCCTGAGCAATGTATCAATGAGGCTGCTCGCACGCAACATATCCAATCTCGAGGGTGAGAACACGGCGGAGTTCATGACAAAGGAGACTGCCGCGGAGCTTCGCAACCTCGTGACTCCGGAGGTGAAGGCCCTGACCGTCGACGGAGACGAGGAAGCCACGTTCAAGAACTACATGAAAAGCTTCGAATCGAGCAGGGACAACTGGTTCAAGCAGATGTTCCACTGGAACCACAGGCATTACAGCTTCTCTTCCCTCTCAAAGATAGAAGTCAGCAGGGTCGGCAATTCAGACATGATAAGGATGTCCTATTCATGTGATGACCAATATGTTGCATATCATACACTCACCATCCTCGAGACAGAGTTCGTGAAACAGTACCTCGCTATCCGGTACCAGCAGACCAGCGACGTGGTGAAATATTTCGAGGACGAACTCAAGACCATCAAGAGAGACCTCACCAGGAAAGAGGATTCCCTGACAAGGTTCAACATCACCAAAGGTGTGATCAACTACGGAGAGCAGACCAAGATGGTGGCCGAGAGGCAGAAGGACATTGACGCCCTCATCGAGTCCGTATTAAGGGACAGGGACGGAGCCGAGGAGAAGCTCAAGATTCTGGATGAGAAGATGGGCAACGCCACCGATGTCTATGTCAACAACATATCATTCATCGGTCAGTTGCACACCATAAACGGCCTCTATACCCAGGCCAGTTCACAGGACAGCATCAGCACAATCAACGACCTGAACAAGCGCATTTCCGAAGAGACCGACAAGCTCAAGGCCATCAGCAACGAAATAAGTGCATCCCAGTACACGAAAGAAGGCATGTCGAAGGAACTGATGGTAACCGAATGGATAGACGCCCTGCTCATAAAGTCAAAGGCAGAGGCAGAGCTTGCCATACTTCTTCAGAGCAAGCAAGGTACGGAGGAGGAAGTGAAGCGTTTCTCCCCAATCGGGTCGTCCATAAAGAGACAGGAAAGGGAAATCAATTTCTCCGAGCAGAACTACATTGCCAATCTCAGGGCCCTCAACGAAGCAAAGCTCAGGGAGAAGAACCTTCAGCTGACATCTGCGACATTCCGGGTGCTGACCCCTCCTACGGTGGCGCTATATCCCGAGAAGACAAAGAACAAGCTCTATGCGATGATTGCATTCATGTTCACTTTCGTGCTCATGTGCGGAGTGGTCATCCTCACGGAGTCGTTCAACCGCAAGCCTTACGATGCAGATGCAGCCCGCAAGCTCACGAACCTGCCCGTAATCGGAGCCTACCCGAGAATCAAGGGGAAATCCGAGAATCTGGAAATCTACAAGAGCTTATCAATGAGGCATTTGGGCAACTCCATAACCAACTCTTTCGACAGGAACCAGACAGTCAACATCATCAACGTTTTCAGTGTGGACAAGGGTGAGGGAAAGAGCACGGTCTGCCAGGCAATCTACGATTATTTCGAGAGTATCGACACCAAGCCCGTGTATGTCAACTGGGAGCATGACTTCGAAAGCAACTCCAAATATTATCTCCTTGCACACTCGATCTACGACTTCTGCGTGAACGAGAACAACATGGAGGCCATGCCTGAGGCTAATGTAATCATCGTCGAATATCCACCTCTCAAAGAGGCATCATTCCCGACCAAGGTCCTCAACACCTCGGCAATAAACATCCTTGTGACGGACTCCCGCAGGGATTGGAGCGGAATGAGCAGCCTGCTTTTGGGCGAGCTGAAAAGGTTCGACAAGCTGAACAATATATTCGTGCTCCTGAACAACAGCGACATAGACACGGTAGGTTCATTCACAGGTATGCTTCCTCCGTTCAGCAGGACACACAAGATAAGATTCACCTTCTGGAATCTGGGAGCTGACAACAAAGCATAATGCAATGTCTGACAGATGGAAATCCGCAATTCTATGGATGGTCGCACTGGCTCTGACCGTGCTGACCGCCTGCCTTGTGGCTTTCGGAAAGACTGCCGCCGCAGCAGCCCTGTGCGTTGCTCCGATTCTGGGAATGGTCGTGGCAAAGGCCTTTGACGACAGGATTCTGTCGCTTTCATTCATCCTGATAGCCGATTTCTCAATCCCGGTGCTGGAGCATTACATCAACGGCATGTCCATAGGCATGCTCATGGATTTCGCGATAATCTTCAACTTGGCTGTCCTGATATGTTCTTCCCTGAACGGCTTGAAGAGCAAGAACACGGTGACGTTGGACCTGATTGTCGTAATCGGAATATGGTTGCTTTACTGCCTTGTGGAAGTCTTCAATCCGAACATGAGGAGCATAGGGGTCTGGCTTTCGGCAGTGAGGAGCATGGCGTTGTATTTCTTCATGGTATCCATCATCGTTGAACTGTCAGTAACGGATTTCAGGAAAATGATGACAATCCTGAAAATCTGGTCGGTCTTCGTACTGGTAGCATTTGCCAAGGTGATGTACCAGAAATACATAGGATGGACACCCGGAGACAGGTTCTTCCTGAATGTCATGGACGGCAAGAGAACCCATCTTATATATTACGGCACAAGATATTTCTCGGTATTTTCCGACGCGGCCAATTTCGGCGGTTCCATGGGCATGGCAATAGTGGTGTTCGCCATCGCAGGAATGCACTCCAGGAAACTGGAGGAGAGCATATATTTCTTCATCGTCGCAGGATGTGCCTGCATAGGAATGTTCCTCTCGGGTACGCGAAGCGCACTGCCCGTACCGGTGGCCGGAATCATGGCATATCTTGTCTTGATAAAGGATTACAAGAAAATGATACCCATCGCGGCAGTCTGTGCTGTCGTGGTCGGTCTGCTTGCTTTCACCCAGATCGGGCAGAGCAATACCTACATCAGGAGGGCGAGGACAATCTTTCACAGGGAAGAAGACCTGTCATATCAAGTGCGCAAGCAGAACCAGGAGGCGCTCAGGGGACATATGAAGGAACTCCCGTTCGGCAACGGTCTGGGCATGAGCGCGGGAAGGGCCCAGCGCAACGGGGATTTCTCCCCTCTGACATATTATCCTACGGATTCATGGCTTGTGCAGCTGTGGGTCGAGACCGGAATCGTGGGACTTCTGATTTATCTGGCAGTGATGGGCTATATATTCGCCAAGGCAGCATATATCATATTTTTCAAATTGAAGAACAAAAGGCTTGCGGGAATATGTGCCGGACTGCTGTCCGGGGTGGCAGGACTGTTCGTGATGTCAACGAACAATGAGGTGTTCACCCAGTTTCCGAACAGCATATTGGTCTATGTATCACTGACCCTCGTTTTCATTAGCCCTCAGATTGAACAAAGAATGGTTGGAGATGAATAGATTGGTTTCATTCATAAGCGTAAATTTCAACGGATATGCCCAGACTGCCGACATGATAAGGTCCATCATGCTGAATGTGAGGTCATGTCCATGGGAAATCATAATCGTGGACAACGGTTCCAGAGAGGACGAGACCAGGATGATTGCAAAGGAATTCCCTCAGGTCATCACGGTACGCAGCAATGAGAATCTCGGCTTTGCAGGCGGCAACAATCTTGCCCTTGAGCATGCCCGCGGAGATTATCTGTTTTTCATCAACAATGACACGGAAATCCTTCAGGACAATGTCCACAGGCTCTGCAAGGCGCTGGATGATAACCCGCAGGCAGGTATGGTATGCCCTAAAATCTGTTTCTTCAGCAACAAGTCCATCATCCAGTATGCGGGGTACACTCCGATGCACGGTTTCCGTATGAAGAACGAAATGGTCGGATACGGCCGCAAGGACGACGGAAGTTTCGACAAGGCCGGGTTCACGGCATTCCCTCATGGTGCCGCCATGATGGTACGCAGGGAAGCTTTGGAGGATGTCGGTCCGATGCCTGAGATGTATTTCCTTTATTATGAAGAACTTGACTGGGCAATGATGTTCCAGCGAAAAGGGTGGAGAATCTATTTCGAACCGTCCTGCACCATTTACCACAAAGACAGCATGACCACCAAAAGACATGGTCCTGTGTTCACATATTACATGACACGGAGCCGGCTGATATTCGCAGACAGGAACCTTGGAGGGATGCAGAAATGGATGTCGATAATGTTCACGAGATATGTAGCCTCGGCCAAATGTTTCATTACCAACATTCTGCATGGCAGAAGCGAATCGGCACGGGCTGTATTCATGGCAAACCGTGATTTCAGGAAAATGAAAAAAGAGGGCAGAATATGATCGTTGCATTGCATATTGTTCTGATTCTGCTGCTGGTCGTGCCGGCGGTATATTATTTCGTCTTCGCAGTAGCGGGAAGCATCAAGCGAGGGACCGTCAGGGAGAATGCGGTGGCTGAGGCTTCAAGGTTCTGCATACTGATTCCGGCATACATGAGCGACGGGTTCATCCTTCCGACGGTAAAGTCGGCCCTGGACCAGGATTATCCGGAAGACAGGTTCAGGGTAATCGTGATTTCCGACATGATGAAGGAAGAGACCGACGAAATGCTCAGGAATGCAGGTGCGGAGGTGCTCAGGGTATGTTTCGAGAACAGCACGAAGGCTGCTGCCCTGAATGCGGCAATGGGATATCTCGGGCCCGGGGCTGCCGACTATGTGGCAATCCTTGACTCAGACAACATCGTTGAAAGGTCTTTCCTGAAACGTATGAACGTGGCATTGGGAGGCAGGATGGTGGCTGTGCAGGGACACAGGTGCGCCAAGAACACCGATACTCCAATCGCCATGGCAGACGGGATATTCGAGGAGGTCAACAATCTGGTTTTCAGGCAGGGACATTGTGCCCTGGGACTTTCTTCGGCGCTGATAGGGTCTGGTATGGCAATACCTTACGGATGGTTTGCGGAGAGTGCCGGAGGATTCATTACTGCCGGAGAGGACAAGGAAATGGAGCTCAAGCTCCTTAAAGACGGGATTTTCGTGGAATATGCATCAGGAATACGCATCCTGGACGAGAAGACACGGAGCATAGGGAATCTCCAGAAGCAGAGGATGCGTTGGCTCACTTCACAGTATTTCCTGACAGGCAGGGCGTTGGTTGATCTTCCCCATGCACGGCTGAAGGCGGGATATGCGGACAAGCTGCTGCAGTGGGCCTTTCCTCCGAGGATTCTGCTGGTTGCGGGCCTGCCTTTGGTGGCAATCGTGACAATACTGACAAGGTCGGCATTCATGCCCGTCTATGCCGTCTCGACCCTCCTTTTATATACAGGCATAGCTCTCGGCATCCCGGAATGGGTGAAGGCAGGTGACCTGTTTGCAATCCTGAAGCAGGGGCCTATGATGCTCTGGACGACCTTACGCAACATATTCAGCAAGAAAACCGGCAAGGACAAATATATTCACACAGACCACCAATGAGAATAGCAATCGAAGCACAGCGCATTTTCAGGCGCAGCAAACACGGAATGGATTTCGTGATTCTCGAAATAATCCGCCGTCTCCAGAAGACGGACCACAGGAACGAATACTGGGTCTTCGTGGCTCCCGGAGAGGATGTATGCCTTCAGGACACCGGCAATTTCCATATCGAAGTCCTCGGAAGCGGATTCTACCCGCTCTGGGAGCAGGTACTGCTGCCCCGGGCAGTGAGAAGGGTGAAGGCTGACGTGCTGCACTGCACGAGCAATACCGCTCCCCTGTTCCCTCCTGTGCCTCTGATTGTCACCCTGCACGATGTAATATGTCTGGAGAAGGAGGAGAACGGCTCCAGCAAGTCCATGTACCAGAGGATGGGAAGGATTTACAGCAGGTTCGTTGTTCCGAAAGTCATGCGCAGATGCAGCAAGGTGGTGACAGTATCCAACTACGAGAAGCAAAGAATCGTCGAAAGGCTCGGCCTCGCCGAAAACATGGTGGAGGTGGTATACAACGGTTTCGGGACCGAATTCAATGAAAGCGCAGCTTCAGATGAAAGGAACTACCTGCTCTTTCTCGGTGCCACCGCACCGAAGAAGAACACCAGGGGCACCCTGCTCGCCTACTCCATCTATCTCGAGAAGTCCGCGAGGAAACTTCCTCTGAAAATCGCTGATCTGAGCCGTGAAAACGTGGTCGCATATCTCAATGAAATCGGGAAGCCAGAACTCGCAGACAAGATTGAATGTACAGGCTATGTGCCTCATTCAGAGCTTCCTGCGCTATACGGTGGAGCTGCCGCATTCCTATATACGTCATTCAGGGAGAGTTTCGGCATCCCTCAGCTCGAGGCCATGGCCTGCCTTACGCCTGTCGTGGTATCGGACAAGTCGGCGCTTCCGGAAATTGCCGGTCCGGGGGCGGTCTACGCCGACCCCTGCGATGCTTCCAGCATCGCCCAGGCTCTCCTGAGCCTGGAATCGGACCGGCAGTTCAGGCAGGACGCAGTGGAATACGGAAGGAGAAGAATCAAGGAATTCTCATGGGACAAGTCCGCAAAAGCAATGCTCTCGATATATGAATCTTTCAAAAGGAAATAGCCATGGCAGACCTCAAGAATCTCAAATACACCCACCCGAAACTCAAGAAATTCATCGTATGGTGCCTATCTTCCATGAAGCATCCCAGGCCGCGTCTGTGGACAAGGATTCTCGTCAATCCTTTCGTACACAGCAGGGGCAGAGGCAGCAAGGTATGCTTCAAGGCAAGGCTGGACGTGTTCCCATGGAGAAAATTCGTGCTCGGGAAAGGAGCCATAATAGAGGACTTCGCAGTGGTCAACAACGGAGCCGGAGATGTGTTCATTGGTGAGAAATCACGCATAGGCATAGGCAGTGTGGTGGTAGGCCCTGTCGAAATCGGGGCAAGGACATCACTCGGGCCTCACGTGCACATAGCCGGATTCAACCACACATTCGACGACGGAGAAAGGGACTGGAACGAGCAAGGCCTTACTCTCAGGCCCATAAAGATCGGAGACGAATGCCTGATAGGTGCGAACTCCTGCGTCTGCGGAGGCGTGACCATCGGCAACAGGGTGCAGGTCGGGGCAGGAAGCGTTGTCACCAAGGACCTCCCTGATGCCTGCGTGGCAGTGGGCAATCCTGCAAAGGTGATAAAGCTGTACAATCCTAAGACCGGAAAATGGGAACGCGTATGAAAGTGATGTTTCTCGTATTCCACTCTCTTGCAGCCCACAGCGGCATCAGCAAGAAGATTCTCGCCCAGGTTGACGGACTGAGGGAGAACGGAGTGGAGGCTTCCCTTTGCAGTCTGGTCATAGGCCCGGACGGACGCAAGTTCAGAGCCCTGGACTCGAAGCCGATCCGTCAATTCGGAAGCGGGCTCAAAGCCAAGATTCTCAAGCGCGTGGACTATTCTGACATAGTGGACAGCGCCGTGGCAGGAGGATATGACCTGGTATATATAAGATATGATATCAATTCAGACCCTTTCACCGTAAGGATGATGAAGGCTTTCCGCAACAAAGGCATAAGGACCGTGGTTGAGATTCCGACATGGCCTTATGACGGGGAATTCAAGGGACAGGGCCTGATGATGAATGTGCAGCTTCTTGTTGACCGCATCTTCAGGAAAAGATTCTTCAGCCTCTGCGACAGGATTGTCCTGTACAATGGTCCCGACGTCCTCTACGGCAGGCCTGTCATACATATAAGCAACGGCGTAGATTTCAAGTCGGTACCTCTGTCCCGCAGGGAAGGTGCCCGTTCCGGCAGCCTCAGACTGCTCTCTGTCGCCAACATACATCTATGGCACGGGCTCGACAGGCTTGTCAAAGGCATGGCGGCACACAGGGACATACCGTGCGAGCTCCATATAGTCGGCGACGGACTTCCGCAGATAATAGAAGGATACAGGCAGACTGCCCGTGAAGCCGGAATCGAAGACAGGGTAAAAATACTCGGTCCGATGTTCGGGGCAGATCTTGACAAGGAATTCGAATGGGCTGACATGGCCGTAGGCAGCCTCGGCAGGCATCGCAGCGGGATAACCGGCATCAAGACACTGAAGAACAGGGAATATGCGGCACGTGGACTATCTTTCTTCTACTCCGAACAGGATGAGGACTTCGACCATGCACCTTTCGTTTTCAAAGTACCTGCCGACGAGTCGGATATCGACATCAGGGCATTGTCGGAATTCCTCTCAGGCATGACTATACCGGGTCAGGAAATCAGGGATTCGGTACAGGGACTGAGCTGGACAGCCCAGATGGCGAAGGTCATCGAAGGCATTTCTTGAAAAGCAGCGAGACGAACGGACGCAGAGAGAATGCATATGGTCTCCGGGATATGATTTCCCATGCTATTTCAAGCCGTATTCCTGCCGGCAGATTCCATGAATTGTGCATCAATGACATCACGAAACCCTTCGACAATTCCCTTACCGCCTTTTTCTTCTGCGGTGTCGTTCCAAGTCCCTCGACAAGATGCAAGGTGGTGAGGTAGCCGCGGACATTGGCCTGCGAGAACAGTTTAGTCATCACGGAGTTGCCCCTCAGCCTCCTGTGATAGAAATCCTCCGGGATTCCTGCCACGCGAACTGCCGAAAGATATGCCGCAGCCGAGAAATACTCATCCTCATGCAAAATCCCGGCAGGGAACCTTAGTCCGTTCCTTTCAATGAACTCCCTGCGGTACAGGCACATGCACACCGAACAGCGGTACATCCCGTGCGAAAGCATATCGAGCATCACACTGCATCCGTCAGCAACAGAAGTATATGGAGCAGACCTGCGGTAGTCGAACCAAGGACAGGAAGCCTGGTCATAATCAGCCCCGAAAGACACCGCATCGAAGAATACGAAGTCCAGATTGTCCTTGCGGCAACGGTCAACGCATTTCTTCAAGGTGTCCCTGTCTATCCAGTCATCGCTGTCCATGAAATACACGAACTCCCCCGACGCTGCTTCAAGGGCGGCATTGCGTGCACACGCCTGGCCAGAGTTCTTCTGAGAAATGACCTTTATGCGCGGTTCGAACCCGCGAAGCACCTCAAGGCTCCCGTCAGACGATCCGTCATCCACAGCGATAACCTCGACATTCTCCAAAGACTGGTCAAGGACACTTTCTATCGCCTCGGCGACATATTCCTCAGTGTTGTAAACCGGGATTATGACCGTTACCTCGGGGTTCATTCCGCCTCGTCCTCCACGCCGGGCACGAATGACGCCATGACCATCCTGTGGTCACTTATGCCGTCATCCACTATACGGCAGTCGGTACATTCGAGACCGCTTCCATAGAATATGTAGTCTATCCTGAAAAAATCTCCCAAACCCCGGTAGGTGGCACCTTTGCCATGGCCTGCCTCGAAGAAACTGTCCTTCATGGATGCGGATATCAGTTCGCGGTAAGGGGCTGACGCAGGGACACAATTGAAGTCACCCGCCACAATCAGAGGACATTCCACGTTCCGGATCCTGTTTGCGAGTGAGACCGCCTGGTTCTTCCTTATGTTCCCGTTGCCGAAGAACGTATATGTAGCCTCCATACCGGCCATTGCCTGAGGAGCATTTGCACCTGCAAAATTGTTGATTCCGGTGGTTATCAGGTGGACGGCGAATATCTCCACGACCTGTCCTCCGGGCAACTTGACCTTGATGTCGGAGAAATTGTCAGAGAAATCATCGAACTTGACTCTCTTGTGGGAAGTGATCGGATAGCGTGATATGCAGGCACATTCCCCCTCGATGGAGACATGTTTGTAGTCCTTCTTGAAGAATGCCTTGAACGCCTTCTCGTCAAGATCCCAATGCTCTTTGTACTCCTGGAGCAGGATGATGTCAAGGTCGTTCGCCCTCGCGCTCGCCACAAGGGTCTCGGTGGTCATGGACGCATTGCCGTTGAATCCCAGCCAATTGATATTCAACGCTCCGACCCTCAGTTCCTGCTCCTGGCGGGCAGGCACGGTACCGGATTCTCCCGGCCGGTTGTTCAAAAGGAAAACATAGAGTGCGGCAAGGACAAAAGGGGTAAGAATCAGGAGTGTAATCAGCAACCGTTTCATGATCTTCGGGCTTTTTCCCACGCTGCATTGCCTTTGTTGCGCATCAGATAGCCCACTCCGGCAAATGTCGTGAAGTTGGTGAACAGAAAATAATATGGAACTCTCAGTATTCCGGCCTTCCCTTTCCTGTCAAGGATCATTCCGAGAAGAGCCGCAATATAGAACAGCAGTTGCAGAAGCAGTATGACATGGTAGAATACCGGGGCTCCCATGAGCACCGCCACAAAATTGGACACGAGCATCAGGATCAGGCAGGAAGGAGTCAGCACCCAGCGGAGAACCCTGTGGGAGACGAACTGGAACGCCGTCAGACCGTATCTGAAAGGATTCATCAAATCCCTGAGGGTACGGACATTCTGCATGGCGCACCCTGCAAGCCTTACCTTGCGCTTGCGCTCCTGGGAAATGTCGGCCGAAGGCCTCTCGACAGCATAGGCCTGCTTACAGTATGCAATCTTGTAGCCTTTCCTGATGACTCCCATCGATATGAACATGTCATCCCCGAGAGTCCCCGCAGGAATGTCGCTCCACAGCTCGCGGCGGATTGCAATCAGTTCCCCTGCTGCTCCCATGGCCGAATTGAGCCTGTCGTCAAGATCCTTGAGGAAAGACTCATATTTCCAATAAAGTCCCTCTGTGGCGGCAGCATTGTCCCCGACTGAAAGGACCTTCTTCTCACCTGCCACACATCCCACGCGAGGATTATCGAACTTCCTTATTATCAAATAGATGGAATCTTCATTGAGAAATGTGTTCGCATCCGTCATCACCACGAACGGTGTGGTTACATGGCGCATTGCCCTGTTAAGGGCCTCGGTCTTGCCTGAACGGACATCTTCATGCAGGACTGTGTTCTCCGGATACCCGGACAGAAGTCGCGGAGTGGAATCCGTGGAACCGTCAGTCACCCACACGAAATGAAGCCTGCCGTCCGGATATTTCAGGCTGCGGCAGTTCTCCATCTTCTCTGCGATGATGTCCTCCTCGTTGTAGGCCGCTATCAGCAAAGTGACCTCGGGGAACTCTTCCACGACCGGATATTCCTCCGGAGAGGAAAACTTCTCCTTGCACCAGACCGCAATCCATACAATGATTCCATAACCGAAAAAAGTATAGAACACGACTGCCGCGCAGAACCAGAAAATAATCAGAAGCACTGTCATTGTTGTTTCATGGGTAAGGTCAATACAAAACGGGCTCCTCCCTTATACGACTGGTCAAGCCAGATATAGCCGCCCATCCTCTGGGATATCTTTATGCATATGTCAAGTCCGAGACCATGCCCGGCACCTCTATCGTTGTTGTCCACACTGACGAAACGGTTGAAAATCTCCTCCGCCTTCTCGGGAGCCACACCGCATCCCGTATCAGTGACTATGAAATCCACGAATCCCTCATTCTTTCCGCTCGGGCCGCAATGGACCCGTATTTCTCCCTTGGTAGTGGCCTTGCATGAATTGGAAATCATGTTTATGAGAATCTGCTGGACTCGCTTCGGGTCTGTCTCAATGCAGAAGTCATCGTCATATTCGGTAGTGGAATACAATCTCACTCCGGTAGGGACCCTCATCATGGAACAAGATACCGCCTTCCTGCATATGAGGTTGCACGAAGAATCCGACAGGCGGATACGGAGAATGTCATGCTCGATGTCCGAAACGCTCAGGATATCATCTATCAGCATCGTCAGAAGCTCGCCGCTGCTCTCTATATAGTCCACATATTCAGCCCTCTCCTCCTCGCTCAGGGAATCACCGGCAAGAGTAAGGAGCTGGGAATAACCGACCACCGCATTCAAAGGAGTGCGGATATCGTGGCTTATGTTGTTCACGAACTGTGTCTTCAGACGGCTCTCCTCCTTGGAAATGCGGGCCTGCTCCAGAGCCTTGGCATATTCGCTCTCCCGGTTCACCTCGACATCGACGTTTGCAAAAGCAAAGGCGAATTCCGTAAGTTTGGTATCAAGGTTCTTGTCGAACCGGATCAGCACGAAATCCATCCATATATATCTGTCACCCTCCATACGGTAACGGAACCGCTCCAGATGACGGCGACGGCCTTTCATCAGGCACACCACATATTCCCGGTCGGCAAAGTCCATCATCCTGTCAATATCACCCGGGTGGCAATGCGCATTCATCAGGGCCTCGTACGACTTCCAGAAATTGGTATATGCCCCTGAACTCCATCCGTAAGAAGGGTCGAATTCCTTGTAAATGGCTATGAATCGTCCGTCCACATGTACAATCTTCAATGAAAGATACTGGGCTGCAATACCTTCTATCAAACGGAAATCCGTCTCCAGTTTTTCCTTCTGATGCAGGACCTCCTCATTCTGACTGACAACTTCGAGCTCTTCCTGGGAATATTTCCTGAAAACCAGGACCACGGAAGGCTCAGCCGACATTTTTCTGTCCACAGCATACAGGGATGCCCTGAGCCAGGTATGCTCCCCTGCGAATATGGCCTTGAACGGATAATCGGCACGCCTCTGCTTGCGGTACACGGACCTCAGGCTTTCAATGCTGGCAAACTGCATCCACCCTTCGCGGAATTCCTCATCGATATGGGGGCAAAGCAACTGAACGCCATGATGAATGGTGAGTTTCTCCGTATTGTCATCAAGGTAGTTGAAGAACGGGGTAAGCTTCACGACAGAGATGAGGTCGCGCTCCAGATTGAATATGAAACCACCGACAAGCTTGCTCGATATGGTATTCATCACGATATCCCCCTGAATCCTCTTCGTCTTGTCTTCAAGGGACACGACCATATCATTGTTGTTCAATCTGTTGGCAGTCAGTCTGAACCATCTGGTATTGCCGTCTGCATCGGTCATGGAGAAATGGTGGCGACATACAGGAGAGTTCTGGAAGACCTGGTCAATGGCCGACAAGTCTTTGAATTTCAAAAGCTTGGAATCCTTTTCCGTGGATAAGAACACATCCATCATCATCTGTATGAACTCTGAGAAATCGCCTTCTTCATTCAACGGAAAATGTGAACAGATATCATGGCTTGCCTTGATTGTAGAATATCGGCCGGTCTGAAGGCTGACAAGGAGAATGACAAGTGCGTCACGCGAATTGTAATAATTGAAATAGCTCCTGAGCATCATGCTGCGGCGGCGCCATTCATCGTCGATATGGCTCAGGGTGGTCACGTCACGGTGCGTTCCCTCGCATCGGATTCCCTGAGTGAACGACCAGTTCCTCCGCCCTCCGCATCTAATGGTCCTGATGCTTCCGTCAGGATGAGTCCATGGATACTGTACCTCGGACGACTGCCCGGAAATCATTTTTTCAAGGTTGTCATTCAGAAGGATTTGCGCATCCGGACCGACTCCGTTCTGCCATGCTTCATAAACATCCTCCGGGTCGAGATACGGCGAGCATCCCAGCAGCCCAGCCATGACGTGGTCCACATACATCCTGGGCTTCCGCCCCTCTACTATTTCCAATGCCCATACACCGACACCCAAATCATTCAAAATATTGGATACGGCCGCAGGGTTTGATACTCCTCCAGACAGTTCTTCCATATCAAGTCATTATGCTTCGAAACTTACAAATATACTACTTTCCAAAGAATATTTGTCAAACAGGGAAAACATTTGTTTGAAAGTACCATTTTTCCGTCAGAAATGTTCACTTTTGGGAAAATTGGGGGAATTATATGGATTTTTTGTCATATATTTGCCTGATTTATCTTTCTATGGGAAAGATTGTTTGTATTATTTTAAGGTAAGGAAAATGAAAAAAGTGGTATTTTTATCCGTGCTGATGGCTGCAGTACTGGTTTCTTGCAACGATATGAGAAAGCCGGATACAGTCAAGACCAAGGCTGAACTTGACTATGAGAAAGCCTGGGTGGAGACAATCGGAAACGTCGACCCTGAACAGACATGGCAGAGCACATCCCCCGTAAGCATTGACGTAAAGGATGCAGGCGATGCCGTCATCAGCATATATTCACTCGGCGAAGCGCAGCGCATTCTTCTTGCGCGAGAGACCGTATCTTCAGATGCAACCATCGAATTCGACATGCCTGCCGGACTTGACTACGGCGTTGCCGTATGCAGGGAAACCGCAGAAGGATCAGAATACATTCCGGTCGGCAAATCCTCACTTTCCGGCGGCAGTGCGAGCGTAAGTTTTGCATCGATGGTCACCAAGGCCGATTTCAGCCCCATCTCGTCAGAGAACAGAAAGGCTCTCACAAAGCAGACCCTCGTTGACCCGAGGACAGGCAGGAACGCCAAAATCTGGGGATATACCAATTTCCCTTCATGGATATGGGCAGACATGAACGCTGCAATTCCTGAAGACAACTCCGCCGTGGTTTCAAACCAGATAACCAATTTCGACCTTCAGTCAAACGGTTTGTTCTACATTGCTGCCATATACGGCTCGACCGGAAACGCAAATGCAGAAATAGGCTACTATTACTATGACAAGGCAAATCCTTCCTCAGTGACATATATCCCTCTGATTGACGCACTCGGTGCAGACTATTATTATGACGGAGAGACATATACCGCCGAAAACGCATTGCCGAAGGTGATGTGGGCCGACAAATCATGGAATTGGGCTCCGGCAAACTTCTGCTTCTACGACACTGTCGACGGAATGACAAGCAGCAGCTCCGCATTCCAGTCAAGAAAGGGAGACAATGAGTTCAACACCTTGTCCATCCAGAAGAAATATGGAAGCCGCGACCCTGAGCAGTGCGGAATTTCCATGATCAAAGGCCTCACGTTCCAGATTGATGCTCCGAAAGGGAACATGGTGGGATTCTACTGCAAGCGCCCCGACGGCAAGGTAAACCACACTACTGCCTCATTGAACGCGAGCGGGAAGCCAAGGGCTGCCATCAAGGTCTATGACGGATTCCGTTTCATCGGACTTGAGGACGGCGTCAACGACAGCAGCAAGGAGCCGGACTGCAACGACATAGCCTTTGTGATGGTTCCCGGCAACGACGGTACCCTTCCGGGACTCTATTACCCTTATATAAAGGACAATGACAGCGACAAGTTCTACAACGGTGACGGCACTTTGACAGAAGAGCCGAAGTACGACGTCACTACCGACGGTCCGGATGCCGTTTACGAAGACCTCGCCAGCAGGAGCCAGGTATGGACCATTGTTTTCGAAGACATGGGAACTATCGGAGACTTTGATTTCAACGACGTGGTCATAGCAATCGTACCGAACAATTCTCCTAACGGCAAGAAGAGCAAGAAGAGCAAGAATAGGACAGCCGAAGTATATCTCTGTGCTACAGGCGGAACCCTCAAAGCCAACCTCTACTACAAAGACAACCTGATTGGTGAGGTCCACGAGCTTCTCGGCAGCGTGGAGAACGGCAAGAACGTCATCGCGAACACATACGAGCAGAGGTTTCCGATGAAACACATCCATACCATAGACTGGAATCCAGGTCATCAGATGGATGAAGCAATGAACTTCAAGCTTTTTGTCGGGAACAATGTCATAACCCTCAGTGAGGAGAAAGGCGAAATCCCTAAAGCACTCTGCATTCCAGGCACCGCCACCGACGGTCTATGGGCATGGCCGAAAGAGTCAATAAGGATTGACCAGGCTTACCCGGGCTTTGCTGACTGGGCTTACGACGGCAAGAACAGCAACCACGGAGGATGGTACAAGAAACCTGAAAAAGATAAAACCGTTAGATTCTGAAATTTGACACTTCCATACTGGACAAGCTGAAAAGCACCAAAGTCCTGCAGAACTATTCCTACATGTCGGCGCTCAACATCGTGAGCGCCCTTGTAGGATTTTTGATTTATCCATATGTCATAAGGGTGCTCGGGGCGGAGCAATACGGTCTTTATGCATTTCTTCTTGCAATTGCCATGTATTTCCAGGACCTCATTGATTTCGGATTCGACTCCCCTTGCACCAAGAGGGTGGCCGTGAATGCCGGGAACAAGGAAGAATTGAGCAGGATCGTATCGGCGGTGCTGTTCTGCAAAATTGCGCTGATACTGCTTTCCGCCGCGGTTGCGGCACCTGTTATCCTGGCGGTTCCCATACTCAGGGAGAATCTGTGGCTGTTCATCATCATATTCGTCCAGAACCTCTACAAGACTTTCTACCCTCAATGGTACTATCTCGGCATCAAGAACATGAAGTTCAGTTCAATCCTTCAGGCCGTCATAAGGGTGAGCCAGATTCCGCTGATCCTTATTTTCGTGAAGGACTCCGCAGACCTGCTGGTCTACGCTGCCATAGTGAGCGGGACAATGTTGATCGGAAGCCTTGTCGGAGGGGTGAATGTACTGACTGACGGTATCAGGATAGTCAAGGTCAGCTTCAGTTCAATGAAAGAATATTATCGTGAGGCCACCCCATTCTTCATCACCACCATTTCCGGACGCGTAAAGGAAAAGACATTGACGGCTGTCATAGGAGCATTTTTCGGTATGAGGGATGTGGCAATCTACGACCTTGCGATGAAGATAATACAGATTCCGAAGCTCCTGCTCAACTCGATCAACGCAGCTCTCTTCCCTGAAGTGGTGACCAATTCCACCACGGAAAGGGTCAACAGGATTATCAGGTACGAGAGGATAATCTCCATAGTCACAATCCTTTGCATCGTGGCATTCGGCTATCCGGCTACAATCATTCTCGGCGGACGGGACATGACGGCAGCCTATCCTGTAGCCATGATCCTGTCATTCACCATCTACTTCACTCTCATTACCGGAGCATATCTGCAGTTCGTGTTCGTTGCACATGGAGGATATCGTTATGTCGCATGGAATCAGGTCATTGCCCTGGCAAGCTGCCTGGCACTCTGCGGAATCGGAATGATTATCTACCCTTCCGTATGGTCTGTAGCCCTCGCCCTGTCCCTGTCCAGCGCAGGAGAAGTCCTCTATTGCCGCTACATTACCTCCCGCCACTTCTCCCAATTATGAATTGTATTTATGCAAAGTATGGATTATCTTTGCAGGGAAAAAAATCAAAGACAATGGACAGTCATTCACTTTTGGCGGTATCGCCCATAGACGGCAGATATGCACGTCAGACAGAACCTCTAAGGGAGTATTTCAGCGAATACGCACTTATACGCTACAGAGTGCGCGTGGAAATCGAATATTTCATAGCATTATGCGAAGTTCCACTGCCGCAGCTCGCGGATTTCGACAAGTCACTCTACGAAAGCCTCAGGGACATCTACCGTAAAATGACCCCGGAAGATGCAGCCAAAGTGAAAGACATCGAGAAAGTCACCAACCACGACGTGAAGGCTGTAGAATACTTCATCAAGGACCGTTTCAAGGAAAGCGGACTTTGCAAATGGAGCGAATTCATACATTTCGGTCTCACATCCCAGGACATCAACAACACCTCGGTGCCGCTCTCATTCAAGGAAGCGGTCGAGAATTGCTACCTTTCACTTCTGAACGAAGTCCTCAGCACGCTGAAATCCATGGCCGAAGAATGGAAGGACATCCCGATGCTTGCCAAGACACATGGCCAGCCCGCTTCCCCTACAAGGGTCGGCAAGGAAATGAATGTCTTTGTTGCCCGTCTCGAAGAGCAGCTCAGACAGTTCGGCCAGCTCTCATATCCTGCCAAGTTCGGCGGAGCGACAGGCAACATGAACGCCCACAAGGTGGCATATCCCGGAATCGACTGGGTTGAATTCGGAAACCGCTTTGTAGCCTCCCTCGGCCTCAGAAGGTCATTCCCTACCACGCAGATCGAGCATTACGACAACCTCGCATCACTGTTCGACTGCCTGCGCCGCATCAACACGATTCTCATTGACTTCTCGCGCGACATCTGGACATATATATCGATGGAGTATTTCCGTCAGAAAGTCAAGGCAGGAGAGGTCGGTTCTTCAGCCATGCCGCACAAGGTAAACCCTATCGACTTCGAGAACGCAGAAGGCAACCTCGGAATGGCAGACGCAATTTACACCCATCTTTCAATGAAACTCCCGATTTCCCGTCTCCAGAGAGACCTCACAGACTCGACCGTACTCAGGAACATCGGAGTGCCGATGGCCCACAGCATCATTGCACTCAACTCCCTGAAGAAAGGTCTTGGCAAGCTGATCCTGAACGAGACGACCATCAGGGCAGACCTCGACAGGAACTGGGCCGTTGTCGCAGAGGCAATCCAGACCATCCTCCGCAGGGAAAACTATCCTAATCCGTATGAGACATTGAAGGCGCTGACACGCACCGGAGCCGGAATAAACCATGAGGTAATCGCAGATTTCATTGAGACACTCGAAGTAAGCGAAAGCGTAAAGGACGAGCTCCGAGCCATAACCCCTGCCACCTACACCGGTTTCTAATCTTCACCGCCCCCTCATGCCCCAAGCCTGTCATGTCGAGCGACGACCCTCATGCCCCAAGCCTGTCATGTCGAGCGAAGTCGAAACATCTAATCTTCTTCCAGAAGATAAACATCATCGCCGGGAGCAGCAAAATGAAACTGCTCCCGCGCGAACTTTTCAAGGCTGTCCCTGTCATGCCTGAGCACCTGATATCTCTCGTCCAGCGCCTCGTTCTCGCGCCTTAAATTCTCAATTATCTTCTCCTGACGCGAAATCTCCACCTTAGCACGGATCCAATGGACCACTGTAGTACCAGGTCCAACAATCCATACAAACAGGAAAAAAGATAGAGTGATGACCACAAACCATGCAAAGCGCCTGTGTTCGCCATGGAATATTTCCTTGATTCTGCCCAAAATTCAGAGTTTTTTTCTTTTGTCCGCAAAATTAACTAAATTTGAAAGATATTTAGCTACATGGAAGATATATTCAACATTAAAATTCAACCATAATGAAACCAACACTTCTTGTACTCGCTGCCGGAATGGGCAGCCGCTACGGCGGACTTAAACAGATGGACGGCCTCGGCCCTAATGGTGAAACGATCATCGACTATTCAATCTACGATGCCGTACAGGCCGGATTCGGTAAAGTCGTCTATATTGTAAGGGAGTATTTTAAGGCTCAGATGGAGCAGGTTGTGAAGGAGAAATACAGCAACGTCAAATGCGTTGACGGTACTCCTCTCGAATTCCAGTTCGTGACACAGGAACTCAACAAGATTCCTGAAGGCTTTACTCTCAACCCTGAGCGTGAGAAGCCTTGGGGTACGGCTCATGCAGTGCTCATGGCAAAGGATGTCATCAAGGAGCCTTTCGCTGTCATCAACGGTGACGACTACTACGGAAAGGAATCATTCAAGATCATAGGTGACTGGCTCAGGGCTCACGAGAACACCACCGGAGTCTATTCTCTCGTAGGATTCGAGCTTGACAATACACTTTCTGAGTCCGGCGGAGTGTCAAGGGGCATCGGAACCGCTGACGAGAAAGGAGTCCTCACCCATGTAGAGGAGCATCACAAAATCGCCATGGAGGCAGACGGAAAGATTTATGGAGAAAACGCTTCCGGAGCAAAGGTCGAGCTTCCTGCCAAAGCTCTCTGTTCAATGAACATGTGGGGATTCACACCGGATTATTTCGCGAAGAGCGAAGAAATTTTCAAAGGCTTCCTTGAGAAGAACATCGGTGAGCTCAAGGCTGAGTTCTACATCCCTTACGTAGTTGACTGCATGATCAAGGATGCAAGCGCAGCAACAGAGCTTCTGTCAACTCCTTCGCGCTGGTTCGGCGTAACATTCAAGGAGGACAGGCCTGGCGTAGTAGCCAAATTCAAGGAATTCGCCGACAAGGGCGTCTATCCTTCTCCACTTTACAAGAAATAGCCATGATATTTTTCAGAAAAAGCGGAAAGAGGTCGTATGACCTCTTTTCTGATTATAGCCACTATGTACCGGGAATTGGCGGCATGTTCATGATGCTGCTTATGTTCCTCATTGGAGCCGTGCTCGGAAATCTGGTCGTCCTCGGCCTCACCGCAATTTCAGCTGATTTTGCAAAGATTTACGGCACAATGATTTCCTACCCTGTGATGTTCATTCCTCCTATGCTCTATGCAAGTTCTCAGAGCCGCAGGAATGAAGCTTTCGAGACTGGCTATGCACTGGACAGCAATAACTTCGGAAATTACAAATGGTGGGTGCTTGCCCTGGCAGCCGCCTTCTCCACCACAAGCATGGCGTTCTTCGTGGAGCCGCTGATGAAAGTGCTCCCGGAGACTCCTGAGTGGTTCGAAGATATCATGAAGACCATGCTTCAAGACATGCCTCTCTGGGTGACATTGATTTCCGTCTCCATTTTCGCTCCTCTGTTCGAGGAATGGCTTTGCAGGGGTATCGTGCTGCGCGGACTCCTCACAAAAATGAATCCAGTTGCTGGAATCACAATATCGGCGGCCTTCTTTGCCGTTCTTCACATGAATCCATGGCAGGCCCTTCCGGCATTCCTGCTTGGCCTCTGGTTCGGATATGTATATTACAAGACTGGATCCCTGAAGCTCGTGATGCTGATGCATTTCGCCAACAACACCATGTCTGCCCTGGTATCCCATACGCCTCAATTCGCAGAAGCTGAAAACTTCATGGATATAATGAGCCCGTGGGCTTACGGAGCGGTATTCGCATTGTCAATCATCATCTTAGCATGCTCAGCGGTAGTATTCAGGAACATACCACTGAAAGGCACAGCCGCCGGCAACTGCGACGAGATTGTCGACTTTACAGAGAATTGATGAATTCCTCAGCCCTGTCGAGGGTGTCGAGCTTGCCGACATCGAGCATCCGGAAAGATTCGAGATTCACACCGTATATTGGATGCGAGGCGGCGGCATGAAGATAGAAATCCTTGATTGAAAAACGCGCACCGGCGTCCCCGTTCGTTGGGATGCCGGTTTTGTTTACATATTCCTCCATAAGCGGGAATATGGTGTCGGACATGATATGGATTCCCGAGAAACCGAGTGACAGACATTCTGAGGGGTTCACGGAAGGGTCTGCCATCAGTGTCTGTCCAGTGACGGTATTAGTCCATCCTGCAAGCCTCATGTCCGAAGGCCTGAAAAGAAAATATCTTGAAGTCTTGCGTGGACTTACCAGCAGGGTAGCAAGCGCATCAGGTCGATGCTCACCGGCAAACCAGCGCAGGTCGGCATTCGTGAAAATATCGACATTGTGGACAAGGAAGCTGCCGCACCCTTCAAGAAAGCGCTTTGCATGCAGAACCGCCCCACCGGTCTCAAGCAGGAGTTTCCTCTCGTCGCTGACCTGAAAATCCATCCAGTCCTGACGGGAAATCCAATCCTCGACCATATCGGCGAAATGGTGCACGTTCACTACTGCCTGACCGAAACCAGCATCGTGAAGTTTGAGGGCGACATGCTCAATAAGAGGCTTGCCGCACACAGGCACGAGAGCCTTCGGCATTCTGTCGGTCAAAGGTTTGAGACGGGTACCCATCCCGGCTGCAAATATCATCGCTTTCAT